>DAOVHN010000059.1 GCA_030671915.1 Pseudomonadota bacterium | reverse complement strand
GTCTGCCGCATGATTTCCAGCCGCGCCCTGGCGGTCTCCGTCAGCGGCTGGCCATAAAGCAGCAGGCAGGTGGAAGCCGCCGCGCCGCGCCCGATGCGCCCGCGCAACTGATGCAGCTGCGCCAGGCCGAAACGCTCGGCATGTTCGACCACCATGATCGTCGCCTCGGGTACGTCGATACCGACCTCGATAACCGTGGTGGCCACCAGAATCTGCGCCGCGCCCTCGGCGAAACGCTCCATGGCGGCGTCCTTTGCCGCCGGCTTCATCTGGCCGTGCACCAGCGCCACGCGATCGCCGAAGCGGGCGGCCAGTTCCGCATACCGGGCCTCGGCGGCGGCCATGTCGGTAACTTCCGATTCCGATACCAGCGGACAAACCCAATAGGCCCGGGCGCCCTTGGCGATGGCGCGGCCGATGCCCTCGATGATTTCCTCGATACGAGTTTGCGGCACAATGCGGGTATCGATGGGTTGTCGCCCGGCCGGCTTTTCGGTCAGGCGCGAATTTTCCAGGTCGCCATAGGCGGTCAGCATCAATGTCCGCGGGATCGGCGTCGCGGTCATCACCAGCATGTCCACGCCGCGCCCCTTGGCCGCCAGGTCCAACCTTTGATGCACCCCGAAGCGATGCTGCTCGTCGATCACCGCCATCATCAGATCCTTGAACTGCACCGCTTCCTGGAACAGCGCATGGGTGCCCAGCGCCACCTGGATCGATCCGTCGGCCAGGCCTTCCAGCGTGCGGCGGCGTTCGGCCGCCTTGTCGCGTCCGGTCAAGACCGCAATTTCGATCCCCGCCGCGCGCGCCAGCGGCTCGATGGAGGCATAGTGCTGGCGCGCCAGCAATTCGGTCGGCGCCATCAGGGCGGCCTGGCCGCCGGCTTCCACTGCGTTCAGCATGGCCAGCAGCGCCACCACGGTCTTTCCGCTGCCGACATCGCCCTGCAGCAGCCGTAGCATGCGCGAAGGCGCTTTCATATCGTCATAGATCTCGGCCAGCGCCGCTTCTTGCGATGCTGTCAGAGAGAAGGGCAGGGCGGCAATCACCCTGTCCCTGAGCGCGCCGCCGCCGGCGACGGCACGTCCCGGCAGCTTGCGCTGGGTGGCGCGGATCAGGGCCAACGCCAACTGGTTGGCCAACAACTCGTCGTAGGCCAGCCTTTCACGCGTCTTGGTTAGCGGCGACAGCGCGCCTTCACTCTCCGGCGCATGGGCCGCGCGAAGGGAGTCCAGCCAACTCGCCCATTGACGCTTTTCGAGGAAGGCCGGATCCAGCCATTCGGGAAGATCCTCCGCCTTCGCCAGGGCCGCGACAATTGCCTTGCCGAGTACCTTGGCGCTCAGTCCCGCGGTCATCGGGTAGACCGGCTCGACCCGACGAATGGCGTCAGCTTCCTCGACGGGCACGACGTGGTCCGGGTGGGTCATCTGGATTTCCCCGCCGAAATGTTCGATCCGTCCGCTGACGACCCGCGTTTCGCCGACCGGCAGCAGGCGTTCCAGATAGTCGGACCTGGCATGGAAAAAGACGAGGGTCAGGAACCCGCTGTCATCCGAACAGCGCAC
Source organism: Pseudomonadota bacterium (assembly GCA_030671915.1). Classification (GTDB taxonomy): domain Bacteria; phylum Pseudomonadota; class Alphaproteobacteria; order UBA8366; family JADFVY01; genus JADFVY01. The sequence continues at coordinate 7,518 of DAOVHN010000059.1, read as the reverse complement.
CTTGTATGGCTTGCGTTTGTCGCGGGACGGAAAATGGGCCTCCACCTGGACACTCAGTGTGACTACGCGGCCTTCCGGCGCCTCGGTGACTTTCGGCGAATAGCGGCGGTCGACGATCTCGCGCGGCAAATGCCACAGCAGGTCGACCAGATGCGGACCCGCCAGACTCTCGACGAGTTTCGCGTTGCGCGGCCCAATTCCCGGCAACCCGGTGACGGCGGCGAACAGCGGGAACAGGATTTGTGGGCGCAATGGACTCGTCCGGCGGGTTTCGATGAGCGGATTGTAACCGATGCCCGCCGGTGGGCAACCGGCGCATTGCGTCGATCGGGATTTACGCGAAGGCGCGGGCGTTCTATATGCAGGTCCATCATGACGAGCCCGGACGAATCCTTGGAAATTGCGCGCAAGCGGCTGCTGTTTCGAAGCTGGCATCGCGGCACGCGCGAGATGGACCTGCTGCTGGGCCGTTTCGCCGAACGCAACCTGCCGACCTTCTCCAAGCGGCAGGTCGAACTCTACGAGGCGCTGCTGGAACATGGCGACAGCGACCTCTATGACTGGATGGGCGGGCGCGAAGAGCCGCCGACGGTACTGGATCATGACGTTATGAAGCTTCTCATCAACTTCAAATTTATTGCATAATTAATTGATTGAATTGAATAAATACTTTGGCGCTCCGGGGCGCACAGAATGCGGCAGTGTCCCAGACGGCTTGGACGCGGTCCTGATTGCCAGCGCCCGAACGACCTCGGTCAACCGCCCGATCCTGCATATCGCGCGTGACGATCTGCGCATGGCGCGCATGGCGGCGATGCTGAAATTCGCCGATCCCGGCCTGCCGGTATTCACGGTGCCGGCCTGGGACTGCCTGCCTTATGATCGTGTCTCCCCCAACGCGCAGATCGTGGCGGCGCGGCTGGATGCGCTGGCACGGTTGGCCGGCGGCGGGGAGAGCAGCCCCGTGGTGCTGACCACTGTCAGTGCGATATTGCAGCGATTGCCACCGCGCGGCCTGCTTGCCTCGGCCACACTGTCGGCCCGGATCGGCCAGGAAGTCAGCCAGCAACGGCTGATGGATTTCCTGGTCCATAACGGTTATCACCGCGCCGGAACGGTCCGCGAGCCCGGGCAATATGCAATTCGCGGCGGCATTGTCGACCTCTTCCCGCCGGGCGAGGAGGAGCCGCTACGGCTGGATTTCTTCGGCGACGAGCTGGAAACGGTGCGTCGTTTCGACGCCATGACCCAGCGCACGACCGGCAACGAGGAAAGCTTTATCCTGCGGCCGGTCAGCGAGACGCCGCTGTCGGAAGAGAGCATTCAGCGGTTCCGGCATGCCTACCGGGCGCAATTTGGCGCGGCGACCGACCCGGACCCGCTCTACGAAGCAGTCAGCGTCGGCCAGCGCCATATAGGCATGGAGCACTGGTTGCCGCTTTTCCACGACCACATGGAAACCCTGTTCGACTATCTGCCCGGCGCGGCAATAACGCTCGACCATCAGGTAGAGGAGGCCGTGGCGGCCCGCCTCGACCTGATCGCGGAATATTACGAGGCGCGCCGCGCCATGCTTCCCTCGACCCAACGGGATGCCCAGAACGCGGCGACGACGACCGATGTCTATAAGCCGGTGCCGCCGGACAGCATGTTCCTGTCCGGCGACGAGTGGCATGAGGTTCTGGCGGCCCGGCCGGTGGTCGCCTTCGCGCCCTTCGCGCTGCCGGACGGCCAGCCGGGCATCGTCGATGCGGGCGGCCGGCGGGCGCGGGACTTTACGGAAGCGCGGGCAAATCCCGATATCCAGCTTTTCGACGCGGTGCATGACAGGCTGGCGGAGGAATCCGCCCGGCGAACCGTCCTGATCGCCGCCTACAGCACGGGTTCGCGCGACAGGCTGGGCGCCCTGCTGGGCGAGCATGGGGTCTCGCCGATCGTCAATGTCGGCGACTGGCGCGAAGCCATGGCGCTACCGCGCGGCGCCCTAGGCATGGCTGTGGTCGAGTTGGAGAACGGTTTCTCGGTCGAGTCCGCCACCGTCTACAGCGAGCAGGACATACTTGGCGACCGGCTGTCGCGACCCGGCCGCCGGCGCCGGCGGCCCGAAAACTTCATTGCCGAATATTCCACCCTGACCGAGGGCGATTTCGTGGTCCATGCGGACCATGGCATCGGCCGCTATGACGGCCTGGAAACCCTGACCGTCGAGCGCGCGCCTCACGACTGCCTGCGGCTGATCTATCACGGTGACGACAAGCTCTATCTGCCGGTCGAGAACCTCGACGTGCTGTCGCGTTACGGATCAGAGGATGCCGAGGTTCAACTCGACCGGCTGGGCGGGCAGGCCTGGCAGTCGCGCAAGGCCAGGGCCAAGGAGCGCATCCGCGATATCGCCAACGAGCTGCTGAAGGTCGCGGCCGAACGGCAATTGCGCAAGGGCGTGCTGCTGAATACGCCCGCTGGCGCCTACGATGAATTCTCCGCGCTCTTCGAATGGACCGAGACGGATGACCAGCAGCGTGCAATCGAGGACGTGCTTGGGGACCTGGCGTCAGGGCGCCCGATGGACCGGCTGATCTGCGGCGATGTCGGGTTCGGCAAGACCGAGGTTGCCCTGCGCGCGGCCTTCATCGCCGCCATGCAGGGCTATCAGGTGGCGCTTGTCGTCCCGACCACGCTGCTGGCGCGTCAGCATTACGAGAATTTTAAAAAGCGCTTCGCTGGCCTGCCGGTCAGGATCGGGCAATTGTCGCGCATGGTCGGTGCGAAGGACGTCGCGGCAACCAAGGCCGGCCTCGCCAGGGGCGATATCGACATCGCCATCGGCACCCATGCGCTGCTGGCCAAGGGCATCGAATTCGCCAATATGGGCCTGCTGATCATCGACGAGGAACAGCATTTCGGCGTCGCGCAGAAGGAACGCCTCAAGCAGATCCGCTCGGAAGTTCATGTGCTGACCCTGACGGCGACGCCGATCCCGCGCACCTTGCAGATGGCGCTGGCTGGCGTTCGCGAGATGAGCATAATCGCGACGCCGCCGGTGGACCGGCTGGCCGTGCGCACCTTCGTGCTGCCCTACGATCCGGTGATTGTCCGCGAGGCCATATTGCGCGAGCAGTTCAGGGGAGGGCGGACCTTTTATGTCTGCCCGCGCATCGCCGACCTGGCACGCGTGCATGACCGTCTGAAAACCCTTGTGCCCGAGGCGAAAATCGCGGTAGCCCATGGCAAGATGACCCCAGGCGATCTCGAGGAGGTCATGTCCGGCTTCCTGGAGGGGCGCTTCGATATATTGCTCAGCACCAATATCATCGAATCCGGCCTCGACATTCCCGAGGCGAACACCATGATCGTCCACCGCGCCGACCGCTTCGGCCTGTCGCAGCTCTACCAGATCCGCGGCCGCATCGGCCGTTCGAAGACGCGCGCATACGCATATCTGACGCTGCCGCCGGGCCAGGAACTGACGCCGGCCGCCCGGAAACGGCTGGAGGTCATGCAGACCCTGGATACGCTGGGCGCCGGTTTCACGCTGGCCAGTCACGATCTCGATATCCGGGGCGCCGGCAATTTGCTGGGTGACGAACAGTCCGGCCATATCCGCGATATCGGCGTGGAGTTGTACCAGCATCTGCTGCAGGAAGCGGTCGCCGCGGCCAGTGCGGAACAGGCGGAAACGCCGGTGCAAAGCTGGACACCACAGATTTCGCTGGGCATGCCGATCCTCATCCCCGACGATTACGTGGCCGACCTGCCGGTGCGGCTGGGGCTGTACAGGCGGCTGGCGCATCTGGTGGAGGCCCCGGAGATCGAGGCTTTCGCGGCGGAACTGATAGACCGGTTCGGGCCCTTGCCCGACGCCGTGGAAAACCTGCTTCAAGTGATCGGCATCAAGCAACTTTGCCGCCGCGCGGGCGTGGAAAAAGTCGATGCCGGTCCCAAGGGCGCCCTGTTGGCGCTATATGAAAACCGTTTCGCCAACCCGGAGAGCCTGGTTGCCTACATCCAGAAACAGGCCGGGACCGTCAAACTGCGCCCGGACCAGAAGCTGGTCTTCATGCGTCCCTGGGACAATGCACGGCATCGGATGCGCGGCGTGCGCCAGTTGATGGAAGAGCTGGCGGACCTGGCGGAAGCGTGATCAAGGCTCGGTGGTCTGGCGTTCTTCCTCGCGCACCAGGTCGAAGACCGGGCCGAAAGCTTCCGGTTCCTGCGCGCCGACGACGGCGTAGCGGCTCTCGACGATGAAACAGGGGACACCGTCGATATTCATCGACACCGCGAAATCATGCTCCTCGCGAACTTCCTCTTCTCCTTCGCCACCCGCCAGCAAGGCTCGGGTAGCGCCCCGATCCAATCCGCAATCGCCGGCGATTTCGCAAAGCATCTCGTCGTCGCCGATGTCCCGCCCTTCCAGGAAATAACACCGGAACAGCATCTCCGCCACCGCGCCGTCGAGGCCCGAGCGGCCAGCGAACCGGATCAGCCGGTGCGCCTTGATGGTATTGGGGGTGCGCTTGATACGGTCGAATTCGAAGGGGATACCGACGCCCTTTCCCGCCTCGCGGATCATATCGTAGATCTGCGTGGCGCGCTCTTCGCCGCCGAACTTGAGCGCGAGATAGTCGGTGCGGTCCATACCGTCCGGCGGCATACCGGGATTCAGCTGGAAGGCGCGCCAGCGGACGGTGACCCGACCGGTCAACCCGTTCAGCTCAAGCGCCTTTTCCATCCGGCGCTTGCCGATAAAGCACCAGGGGCAGATCGGGTCGGAGAACACGTCGATAATCATGTCGTTCTTGTAACAGGCCACGGCCGGTCCTGCCAACGCCGGCTGATCAAATTGCGTTTACCGGTAGCGAACCTTGGTATTATTCCAGCACGTCGCTGGCCCGCGAGATCGTGTCTTCCAGGCTGTCGTTTTCCTGCAATTCGGTAATGCCCGACTGAACATAGACCTCGATTCCGACGGGTACATTGTCGGTCAATCGAAACTCCGACTGATGCAGAACGCCGACAACGCGCTTTCGTACCAATTCCGCATCGGCCAGGTCCGTATCGGGCATCAGGGCGACGAACTCGTCCGCGCCGGTTCGCCCCACGGTATCCTCCACCCTTACCAGCGCCGCCAGCCAACTGGCCAATTGCTGGCGAAGCAACGCGGCTTCTTCCAAGCCATAGAGCGCGGCAACCTCGCCAATGGTCGGCACGAAAAACAGGATCGCGGAGGAAACGGTGCCGCGGTCGGCCTTGTCCTTGCTGAGCTTGTCGAGATGGACGCGGGTGAATTCAGTCGAATAAATATTGCCCAGATCGTCGGCGGTCCTGGGCCCCAGTGCGGTCGCGATGCGTTGTCCAATCGCGCGGCGGCGTTCGCGGCCACGCAGCAACAAATGCAGATGGGTGTCAAGGAAATCGCAATCGACCGGCGTTTCCGCCACTACGTTGGCGCCCTCGTCGTAGGCGCTGCCGTGATCGGGGAAGGCACCATGTTCGGTTACCAGAAACAGAGGCAGGTCGTAAAGCCGCCGGTCGTTTCGCACCGAGCGGCAGAAGTAGTCGCATTTCTCGCGCATTTCCTCGTCGCGCACATAAACCAGCGCGCCATAGAAAGACTCGTCCTCACTGCCTTCAATGCGCGAGCGCGCCCTGTAGGGATCGGGCTCGGTGGAAAAGCGAATACCGGATTTGGGCAACAGAGGACATAAGGTTTCTATTTCGCCTTCCTCCGCCCCGACCACCAGTAAATGGCCGCCGCCCTCGTCCGGCGGGCGGGCGATGCTCGTGCCTACCTGGATACCGAACTCTCCTGCCGTGGCCGAACGTCGAACCAGTTCGGCCTCCATTCCCGCCAGTCGGGCCAGGCCCTGCATCCGCGACACCAATTCACGCCCGTCAGCGTCGTCCTCGAATACGTCGTCGGCGCCGGCTTCGCGGCAATTGGCAAGTGCATCCGGCGCGTCGCCGATATCGATTGCGGCCAGAGAGATGCGCTGCGCCTCGCTGTCGGACCCGGCGATTCGTATCGACTCCAGCCCCTGAGGTTCTGCGACGCTGACCAGCGCAACGCTCGGCCTGTGCCGATCGATGGCGGCGAGTATATCGGTGCCGGCCGGTTCGGTCGCGCATCGATAGCCCGCAGCCTCCAGCGCGGCCACGCGGTTATCGCCGGACCCCGCTCCCAGGATCAGAATATTGGCGGGATTACCCATGTCTTCCCCTTGATTGAAGCAACCGCTGCACAAATACAAATGCTCGTTGGCAATAGTCCATGCCGCTGCGCCCGCCGTCTACTAGATTCTTTTATACGCCGCAGGGCGCCCTGCAATTGCGCTAGATCAACGACGGCTCACCATCCCTGGCAGGACAATAAATCCAACAGACAATCAACAAACTGTTTCTTGGAGGGAACCATGCAGATACCTGTACAGATCGCTTTCCGAGGCATGGACAGTTCACCGGCTCTTGAGGCCAGAATCAATGAAAAAACCGAGAAACTTGAACAATATCATGACCGTATAACTTCCTGCCGGGTCGTGGTCGAGGCGCCGCATCGACATTCCCGGAAAGGTAAGCTCTATGTGATAACCATCGATGTTACGGTGCCGGGGGCGGAGTTGGTGGTCAATACCGAGAAACGCCATCATCGTTCGCATGAGGATGTCTATGTCGCGCTGCGTGACGCCTTCAACGCCATGACGCGACAGCTTGAAGACCATGCAAGGGAAACGCGGGGGCAGGTAAAGACCCACGAGTCGCAGCCGAGGGGAATCGTCGTGCGGCTGTTCGAGAATCACGGTTTCATCGAGACGCCGGACAGGGGCGAGATCTACTTCCACCGCAACAGCGTCGTCGACGACAAGTTCGACGACCTAGAGGAGGGGGGGCAGGTCCGCTTTTCCGCCACCCAGGGTGAAAAGGGGTTGCAGGCGACCACCGTGCACGCGGCCGCGTAAAGGCCAGCATATAAAGTCAGCCGGCGGCTTCGGCTAGACAGGTGTCGAGAATATCGATCGCCGCGTCCATCTCGTCGCGCGATATGGTTAGCGGCGGGGTCAATGTCAGCACGTTGCCCATGGTGGTCTTGAAACTCAGGCCCCGGTCCAGGGCGCGATAGAGAATATCCTCGGCCAGCGCCGCGTCGGGGTTCCGGCTGTCGCGGTCGACAACCAGTTCCACGCCCATCAGCAATCCCCGGCCGCGCACGTCGCCGATCGCCGGGTGGCGATCCATCAACTCGAACAGTCGGCCGAGCGCGTGGGCACCCCTGTCCGCCGCGTTTTCGACCAGCCCCTCGTCCTCGATAATCTCGATCGTGGTCAGCGCCGCGCGGGCGGTGACCGGGTTCTTTTCGTGGGTGTAATGGCCGAAGGCCCAGTCGCCGGCGACATCCAGTTCCGGCCGGCACAATGTCGCCGCGATCGGCAGGATGCCGCCGCCTAGCGCCTTGCCGAGCACCAGGATATCGGGAACCACTTCGTCATGCTCGCAGGCGAACATGCGGCCGGTCTTGCCCAG
>DAOVHN010000748.1 GCA_030671915.1 Pseudomonadota bacterium | reverse complement strand
GCCGCCACCGGCCGCGGTCTGGGGGTAGGCGGGGTTGGCGCTTGCAACAGCGAGCGACCTAGTCCCGAGGAGCGCCGTAGCCGTTCAGATGTTGGCGGCCGGGTGGCTTTCTTCCGCGATTATGCCGTAGGGACCGTAGGTCGCGTGAGTGATCGCCGCGAACCGGTTGCTGTACCGCTGTTCCAGGTCGCCCTTGCTCCAGAAATTCGCGCTGGCCATTTCAGCCTCACGGAATTCAAAGCCATCATGCGGATGGATCGCTATGAAATGAGGTTTTCCGGTCACCGGGTTACGGATCGGTTCCACATCCGCGCCCATCACGTCGGTTACCACGAAACGGCCGCGACGGCCTTCCAGGTCCCACTCAAACTCGATATCGGCGAAAAGTGGGTCCGGTTCGTGCTCGATCGTGGAGGCGTAGATCGCAAAGCCGGTGTTCGGCTCTTGCTCCTGGCCGCCCAGGATCTTGAACAGGGCATCGATCTGTTCTTCCGTCGCCGCCTTGTCGACGATCGACCACCAGGTGCCCTTGCCCTCATGCACCGGACCGGGCCATCGATAAACCCCGGCGACCCGCAATCCGTCGAGGCGGATATCGCCGAACCAACCCTCGGTGATTTCCAGCGCCATAACCCCTTCGCAGGTCGGATTGGTGGGCGGCGCATTGAATTCGCAGGGACAGCCGTAATCGCAATTGCATGTCCCAACCTGCTTGGTCCTGATCTTCCAGTCAACGTAAGCCATCAAAGCCTCTCCTTCGAAGTTAAACAACCGCCATGCGGCGAGGTTCCCCCACAATGCAACCATAGCATAAATTTTACGGCAGATACGCGTCCTTCCACTTCAGCACGACATTGAACGAGATCGAAATCCGCGCGTCTTCCGACAGGTTGGGATGCACCAGGTGATGCAGGAAGGCCGGCCATAGCAGGATCTCGCCCGGTTTCGGCAATATCCGGAATTCCGGATCGACCTGCGGGTCGTTGCGGATCGCCGTCATGTTGGCCTGCGGGCGCGGGTCGTAGAAGCTGATCGAGCCGGGATTGAGGTCCGACCGGCCGGGCAGTTTTTTCGGCTTGTCCGGCACCTGCACATAGTAGGTGCCGCTGAGCCAGCTATGCGGGTGATTGTGCAGATTGTGGTAGTCGCCGAAGCGGTTGACGTTGGCCCAGGCCTGCAGGCGCCATTCCAGGTCGTAATCGATGCCGGCCTCGCGGGCGTAGTCCAGCACCGCCCGGTCGGCGCATTCCTTCAGCCAGGCCAGCGCCGGGTGCTTGTCGTCGAACAGATTGCCGGCAAGGTAATCCGCCGTCATGTCGGCCCGCGCCGCATCCAGCTTCAACACATGCCCGGCCAAATGCGGGTTCGCCTGCTCCGCCCCCGGCAGCCGGTGGCGCATGATCCGCGTCGGCCAGAGCTGCATGAAGTCCGGTTTGTCTTTCTTTGCGCTCATCCCGTCGCCACCCCTGATCCGGCAAACGCCACGATGTCGAGGCGGTCCAGCCGGCCGGCGGCCTCGATCGCCGCCAGCCGCCGGCGGAAACAACCGATCCTCTCGCGCGCCTGTTCAAGCATGGCATCCTCCCG
>DAOVHN010000359.1 GCA_030671915.1 Pseudomonadota bacterium | reverse complement strand
TGTACGGGTTCAAGACGGCAACGACGGGCGGGGATCCTCGCTGAGCCACGGTCTTCGGGGACCAAGGATGAGACGGTCTCCCGCCCGTCTCTATCCTCTATCCCACATCCGCGACAGACAAGGATGAGGAATTTGACAAATCTTTCAAGACACTCCTCATCCTGAGCATGTCGAAGGATGTGTCGGGGAGCGGCCTCCGTGGCCACCAATCCCTCAATGAAAATCCCGTGACCGGAACAGGCCCTTGGCCTGCTCCCTTGGGTGGCGGCGGAGCTTCGGGGGCGGGAGGCGGCCGGCCGCGGCGTTGCCGACCTCGTCGGCATGGGCCTGCGCTGGATTCACGGCGCCGGCGTCGTCCAGCAGGTCCAGCATGTCGGAGAGATCCTCTATACGGTCGGCGATCACATGGATCACCTGGCCCTCGCGCTGCAACTTGCCGGTAATGCGCATCATGCGGGCAGTCAGCACCTGGCGGCGGAATTCCTCGAACTTGGCGGGCCAGACGATGATGTTGGCGGTGGCGGTCTCGTCCTCCAGCGTCGCGAAGATCACCCCCTTGGCGGTGCCCGGGCGTTGGCGCGCCAGCACCAGGCCGGTGACGGAAACGCGCCGGCCGTCCTTGGTTTCCGCGAGCTTTTCCGCCGGCAGGTCGTCCCCCAGATGCGGCCGCAGCAGGGCGAGGGGGTGGGCGCGCAAAGACAGGCGCAGCATGCGGTAATCCGCCACCACCGCCTCGCCGTCGCTCATCGGCGGCAACTCGACCGGCGGCTCCGCGCCGTGGTCCGCCTCCCCCGCCGCGGCGAACAGCGGCAGCGGCTTCTCGCCGCCGATCGCCTTGACCGCCCACAGGGCCGCGCGCCGGTCCAGCCCCATGGATTGGAAAGCATCCGCCTCGGCCAGTTTCGCCAGCGCCGACGGGATTACCCCGGCCCGCCGCCAGACCGCCAGCGGGTCGGTGTAACCATTGCCGCGCGCCGCCGCGATCCATTCGGCGTCCCCCTCGCGGAAGCCCTTGATCTGGCGCAACCCCAGCCGCAGCGCATAGCCGCCGCCGGGCCCGTCCGGGTCGCCGCCGGTCTCCAGCGTGCAGTCCCAGTCCGAGTAATTGACGTCCGGTGGGCGCAGCTCGATACCGTGCTCGCGGGCATCGCGCACGATCTGGGCCGGGGCGTAGAAACCCATCGGCTGGCTGTTCAGCAGGGCGCAGGCGAAGACCGCCGGGTAACGGCATTTCATCCAGGCCGAGACATAGACGAGAAGCGCGAAGCTGGCCGCATGGCTTTCCGGAAAACCGTACTCGCCGAAACCCTCGATCTGGCGGAAGCAGCGCTCGGCGAAATCGCGTTCATAGCCGCGTTCCAGCATGCCGCCGATCATTTTTTCCCGGAATTCATGGATCTTGCCGGTATGGCGGAAAGTCGCCATGGCGCGGCGCAGACCATCGGCCTCGGCCGGGGTGAAGCCGGCCCCGACGATGGCGATCTTCATCGCCTGTTCCTGGAACAGCGGCACGCCCAGCGTCTTGCCGAGCACGCGGCGCAGGTCTTCGGACGGGTATTCCACCGTCTCCTCGCCGTTGCGACGGCGGATATAGGGGTGGACCATGTCGCCCTGGATCGGGCCGGGACGGACGATCGCCACCTCGATGACCAGATCGTAGAAATTGCGTGGCCGCATGCGCGGCAGGAAGGCGAGCTGTGCCCGGCTTTCCACCTGGAACACGCCGATCGCATCGGCGCGGCACAGCATGTCGTAGACCGCCGGGTCTTCCGCCGGGACCGTCGCCAGGTTCAGTTCACGACCGTAATGGGACCGGATCATCTCGAACCCCTTGCGCACGCAGCTCAGCATGCCGAGCGCCAGCACGTCGATCTTCAGGATGCCCAGCGCGTCGAGATCGTCCTTGTCCCATTCGATGACGGTGCGGTCCGCCATCGCCGCGTTCTCCACCGGCACCAACTCGTCCAGCCGGCCGCGCGTAATGACGAAGCCGCCGACATGCTGCGACAGATGCCGGGGAAAGCCGATGAGCTGGCGCGACAGCGCCAGGGTCAGCCGCAGCCGCCGGTCGGATGCGTCGAGCCCCAACTCGGCCAGCCGTTCCGGCTCCACCACGTCGCCGGCCCAGGCGCCGGACTGGCCGGCCAGCGCGGTGATGACGTCGCGGCTGAGCCCCATGGCGCGGCCTACGTCGCGCACTGCGCCGCGCGGGCGGTAATGGATGACCGTGGCGGTCAGCCCGGCGCGCGCGCGGCCGTACTTGTCGTAGATGTATTGGATCACCTCCTCGCGGCGCTCATGCTCGAAATCGACGTCGATATCCGGCGGCTCGCCACGCTCGGCCGAGATGAAACGCTCGAACAGCAGGTCCATGTGCGCCGGGTCGACCGAGGTGATGCCCAGGCAATAGCAGACCGCCGAATTGGCCGCCGAGCCGCGCCCCTGGCAGAGGATGCCCTGGCCGCGCGCGAAACGGACGATGTCGTGCACGGTCAGGAAATAGGGCGCGTAGCCCAACTCGCCGATCAGTTCGATCTCATGCTCGATCTGTTCGCGGACCTTTGGCGGCGTCCCGGCGGGATAGCGTTTCCGCGCACCCCCCTCCGTCAACGCCTCCAGCAGTTCCTGCGGCGGGCGGCCATCGGGCGATATCTCGTCCGGATATTCGTAGCGCAGCTCGTCGAGGCTGAAGGTACAACGCTCGGCGATCTCCAGCGTACGTGCCAGCGCCTCCGGCCAGTCCCGGAACAACGCGGCCATCTCGTCCGGGCTTTTCAGCCGCCGCTCGCCGTTGCGCGCGACCAGCCGCGCCCCGGCCTCGTCGATCGCCACGCCCTCGCGTACGCAGGCCAGCGTATCGGCCAGCGGGCGGCGCGACGCGTCATGCATCACCACATCGTTGGTGGCGACCAGCGGCGTGCCGCAGGCCTCCGCCAGATCGACCAGTAGTGCGATGCGACGTACGTCGTCACCGCCGAGCAGGTGGGAGGCGGCCAGCGAGACCGAGCCTGGAAAGACCCCAGCCCAGCCCGTGAGTTCCGCCGCGAAGGCCTCATCGGGCGCATCGGGCGGCAACACAATTAGGGCCATGCCCTGCCCGTACGCCTGTACGTCCTGGCGATAGAGTTCGCAGGAACCCTTGGGCGCGCGGCGGCGGCCCAGCGTGATCAGCCGGCAGAGCCGCCCCCAGGCCTCGCGGTCGCTGGGATATGCGATCAGCGACGCGCCGTCCATCAGATCCAGCCGCGCGCCCACGATCAGCCGCATCCCGGTCTCGCGCGCGGCAATATGGGCCCGCACCACGCCAGCCACCGAATTACGGTCGGCGATCCCGATCGCGGCAAGCCCCAGCAAGGCCGCCTGCCCCACCAGCTCCCCGGCATGGGACGCCCCTTCCAGGAAGCTGTAATTGGAAACGCATTGCAGTTCGGCATAGCGGGACGTCATGGGAGAACTAACGCCGCCGGTCCCCATGCAGGAGGTCGGCGCTGTCGGTTTGCGGCCGGTCGGGAGTCATCGCCGCGATGCGGTCGGCCAGCGCCCGTGGATCGGGTACCCCAACAGGTTTGGCGGCATCGGTCAGGATTTGCCGAAGTTCGCCTTCAAGCGACCGGTTGTTGGCCCGCGCCCTTTTCTTGAGCGCCTCGACCACTGTATCGTCCAGATTCCTGACAGTCACATTCGCCATCGTCTTCTCCTTGTTCCCTATCC
>DAOVHN010000755.1 GCA_030671915.1 Pseudomonadota bacterium | reverse complement strand
GGCCGCCGAGATTGCGCCGCGCGCCGAGGGAATCGACCGGACCAACGAATTCCCCATGGACCTCTGGCCCAAGATGGGCGCCATGGGATTGCTTGGCGTGACGGTCGAGGAGGAATACGGCGGCGCCGCCATGGGCTATCTGGAACATGTGGTGGCGATGGAGGAGATCAGCCGGGCCTCGGCCAGCGTGGGCCTCAGCTACGGCGCGCATTCCAATCTCTGCGTCAACCAGATCAGCCGCAACGGCAGCGACGACCAGAAGCAGCGCTATTTGCCGAAACTGATCTCCGGCGAGCATGTCGGCGCGCTGGCGATGAGCGAGCCGGGCGCGGGCTCCGACGTGGTGTCGATGAAACTGCGGGCGACGCGCAAGGGCGACCGCTATATCTTCAACGGCACCAAGATGTGGATCACCAACGGCCCGGATGCCGACACGCTGGTGGTCTACGCCAAGACCGACCCGGAGGCCGGATCGCGCGGCATCACCGCCTTCCTGATCGAAAAGGGTTTCAAGGGCTTCTCCACCGCGCAGAAGCTGGACAAGCTGGGCATGCGCGGCTCCAACACCTGCGAACTGGTGTTCGAGGATTGCGAGGTGCCGGCGGAAAACATGCTGGGCGAGGAGGGGCGCGGCGTCCGCGTGCTGATGTCCGGCCTGGATTACGAGCGCGCGGTGCTGGCCGCCGGGCCCACCGGCATCATGCAGGCCTGCATGGATATCGTGGTGCCGTATGTCCATGAGCGCAAACAGTTCGGCCAGGCGATCGGCGAATTCCAGCTGATGCAGGGCAAGCTCGCCGACATGTACACCACGATGAACGCGACCAAGGCGTATGTGTATGCCGTGGCCAAGGCCTGCGACAAAGGCCGGACCAGCCGCAAGGACGCCGCCGGCGCGATCCTCTACGCCGCCGAAAAAGCCACCTGGATGGCGCTGGAGGCGATCCAGACGCTGGGCGGCATGGGCTATGTCAACGAAAGCCCGACGGGTCGCCTGCTGCGCGACGCCAAGCTGTACGAAATCGGCGCGGGGACCAGCGAGATAAGGCGCATGTTGATTGGGCGGGAGCTGTTCGAGGAGACGAAATAATGGCGTTGGAAATGAGGCCAATCTGCGAGAAATGCGAAACCGGCCTCGCGCACGATGCAAAGGCGTATATCTGTTCCCATGAATGCACGTTCTGCGGCTCCTGCACAGTGGCGATGGATGGCGTCTGTCCGAACTGCGGCGGCGAACTGGTGCGGCGCCCACGGCGAAAAATGGAGGGTTGAGACGATGAGCGACGACATTAAGAAGGGGGCGATTGACCCTGAAACCGTCGAAGCGCACCACGGCTCCGGCTATCCCGCGCCCTTCGACGCCGACTGCACACAGCGCGAGAAACGCCGGCTGGGCGACGCGTTCGGGTTGACGCAATTCGGGGTGAATATGGTTCATCTGTCGCCCGGCCAGATGTCGGCCCAGCGCCACTGGCATTCCCGCGAGGACGAGTTCACCATGATGCTGGAAGGCGAGGCCGTGCTGGTCACCGATGCCGGCGAGCAGGTTGTCCGCCCCGGCATGGTGATGGG
>DAOVHN010000008.1 GCA_030671915.1 Pseudomonadota bacterium | reverse complement strand
AGCCCCGGAGTCCGCGCAATGCGCCGGTTTACCGCGGTTCTCGCAATTGATAGAATTTTCCGCGTGTTGTATACGAAACTTGAACCATTGGAACGGTAAGGGCTGCTAGTGGTGTTGACCAGACGGATGGTGCTCATGGGTGCCATCCGTCTGATTCACGCTACTGGCACGATAAATCCACCACGGAGTTATGGTAGTGAGTACCAGGGACGGCGCCGGAGAAGACGGCAATACCGCGAAGATGGATTTCTTTTCCGCCGGCAGCGGCGCAATCGCCCACGATTCCGCTGCCGTGCTGGTGGACGCCGGGGATACGCGTATCCTGGACGCAAACCCGAGGGCGTTGGCGCTGCTGGGCCGTTCCGCGGCCGACCTTGTCGGCCGCGTTCTTCCCGACCTGATCGAAACTTGCCGGACCGACGATGGCGCTGTCGTTGGCCGCCCGACCCCGGTCTGCTATCGCCTGGCGGGGGCAGGCGGCGGGGCGAGATTTTACGGCGTATCATCCGCCTCTCTTACCCATGAAGGGCGTTCGCTCGCGCTGTATCTGTTTCACGACGTCACTTTGTGGATCGACCTCAAGACGGACCTTAAGAACCGGAACCTGGAGCTGTCGCATCTGGCGCGCCACGACCACCTGACCAACCTGTTCAATCGCCTCATGTTCCGCGATACGCTGGAACTGGCCAATGCACGTCTGGGCCGCCTCGGCGGCTGTCTCGGGGTGCTCTATATCGACCTCGACGGGTTCAAGCAGGTTAACGACCGGCTTGGCCACGACGCCGGCGACAAGGTGCTCGTCGAGGTCGCCCGCCGGTTGAGGGATGGCGTGCGGACCAGCGACGTCGCCGCCCGGCTCGGTGGCGACGAATTCGGGGTCATTCTGGAAAATCTCCACGCGCCCGAAGATGCGCTGAAGGTGGCCCGCCATATCGTCGGTCTTATCGCTGAGCCTGTTTCGGTAGCCGGCGAAACGGTCTGTATTTCGGCCAGTGTGGGCGCCGCGGTGACCGATCGGCCCGTAGACGATGCAGCGTCGCTGGTGACGAGCGCAGATAGAATGATGTTCGAGGCAAAATCACGTGGACACGGCCAGGCCGCCCTGACTTCCGATATCGGCCCACGCCGGCTGGACCAACCCGTGGTCTGAGCCTGTGCGGCTTGGCGGGGGCGGGGGCCGGCATCAGCCGGCCTTCAGGTGCTCTTGTTGTAATTTACTGAAAATAAACGTTTTTTTCCGCTTGATGTGCGGGCACTCGATACATATACTCCGCGCACTCAAATTCAGGTGCGTTACTAGGGAGCCGCGTATGTCACCTCTTCTTCCTCCTGACTATAGACCCAGCGATGGCGAAGAGTTTATGAACCCGATGCAACTGGAATATTTCCGGCAAAGGCTGCTGCACTGGCGGGCCGAGCTGCTGGACGATTCGAACGAAACGCTGAGCAGCCTGCAGAACGAAAACCTCGTGGAACCCGATCTTGCCGACCGGGCGACCCGGGAAACCGACCGGGCCATCGAGTTGCGAACCCGCGACCGCGAGCGGAAGCTTATTTCCAAGATCGACGAGGCCCTGCGCAGGATCGACGAGGGCAATTACGGTTATTGCGGGGAAACCAATGAACCGATCTCGCTGCGCCGCCTCGAGGCGCGGCCCATCGCAACATTGAGCCTGGAAGCCCAGGAACGTCATGAGCGCATGGAGCGTACCCACCGTGACGATTGACAGGTAACTGGAATTTACGGGGCGGCCCGGACTGTCCCTTTCCTTGTTTTTCTTTTTTGTCTATTTTCCATGCTGCCGGTTGCCTTTCGTTAATCTGCCTGTTTATTTTCTTTGAACGTTTGTCAGGCTGCGCTGGCGCCCGTGTCGTGGTAATTTCATTAATCGATATCGAATTGCGTCGGAATTAACCGGGATTTAACCGGTAGGGTGCTTTTTATGATCCCAAGATTCGAGAGTTCCCAGTTTCGACGCGGAGCGGATCGCAGGAGTGGAGTGAAGATGGCCGTCGATTACAATATGCCGATCCTGATAGTAGATGACTACAGGACCATGCTGAAGATCATTAGGAACCTGCTTAAACAGCTAGGGTTCACCAACGTCGAGGAGGCAACCGACGGCAGCGAGGCTTTGGGCAAACTGCGCGAAGGCGAGTTCGACCTTGTGATTTCCGACTGGAACATGGAGCCGATGACGGGTCTTCAGTTGTTGAAGGAAGTTCGGGCGGACGACAGGTTGCGTGCGGTGCCGTTTATAATCATTACAGCCGAGAGCAAGATCGAGAATGTTGTTGCGGCGAAGGAAGCCGGTGTCAGCAACTATATCGTCAAGCCATTTAATGCGGCGACACTCAAGGCCAAGCTGACCAGCGTCCTGGGCCCGTTCTGACGCCGTCCGCGAGGACGGTATGCCGGTCTGGTTCAATGTTGGCGATCGAAGGGTACATAATCAAAGGGGCCGCTGGGGCTCCTTGCCGGGGCCGATCCATGGGCCTGTGGGCGGCGCAGCGTAGCCGTTTCGGTGGCCGCGTCCCTAATCACGGAGAAAGTCGCGTGAGAAATTTCGGCGCAGGAATGACCGTTCTACTGAGCCTCCTGGTGTTTGCAGCCGTTCCGGCGCAGGCGCAGGAGACCGTACAGGCCCGCGGCTGGTCGAAGGCGACCTATGGCCGCATCATTTTCGACTGGCCGAAACCGGTCAAGCATTCCGCGCGAGTGGAGGGCGGCGCCCTGCTCGTTGAGTTCTCAAGGCCCATGCGGGGCGAACTCGATCGGGTCGTGAAATATCTCGGCGACTATATCACCAGCGCCGAACTCACCGGTGGTGGCAAGGTGGCCAGGTTCGGACTGGCCGGGAATTTTGACGTCGACAGTTTTGCGACCGGCGCTTCTGTGGTGGTCGATCTGCGCCGCGCAACGGCGGCAGCTGCCCCAATGCGCACCTCCACCGCTGGCGGCGGCGGGTTGCGCGTCTATGTCGGCCGGCATCCCGGCTTCACGCGGCTGGTTTTCGACTGGCCGGACAATGTGAAATATACCGTGGCCCGTGACGGGCGGTCGGTCTCGATGCGTTTCGACAGGGCCGCGAATGTGGATATCAGGGAACTTGACGCGGCCTTGCCGAAGCCGGCATTCGGTTCGCCAAGCGCCTCCAGCGCCAGCGGCGATCTGGTCGTCAATCTGACGGTCCCCGAAACCTCCTACATCCGGCATTTCCGGGAAGGTCCCAAGGTTATCCTCGACGTCCAGGAAGAGGGCGGCGATTTCGGCAATTTGCTGGCCGGCGCCACGTCGGGCGCCATGATGGAAACCATTTCGCCCAACGGCGAGGTGCTGGTCGTGCCCGCAATGGTGGGGTCACACGTCGCCGTCTCACCGGACAGCAAAATCCCGCTGATCACCGAGGAAGGGGACGCCTTCCAGGGCGCCTATTCGCCGCTTACCCATTACGACCCGAACGCCTCCGGCCGGCCGCGCAATCTGCTGCTGTACGACCGAAAGGCCAGCCCGAAGCCGCTCAACGGCAGTTGAGGCAACGCGGATGACCGCGCGGCGCCCGATTTCAGGTCAGGCCCGCGTCTGCGCACGCGCCAACTATTATACGTTAGTGGAAAAATTCATGCTGCACGGCTCCGGCGCGCTGTGGCAGACTGCGCGCGCGGCCACTGGCCGCGCCGTTTCAGTTTGACATGGATGCAGGGAAGAATGGACGCGCAGGCGCCGGATAGCGGAAAAATTATCAAACGTACGGCGAGATTGACTCTGTTACTGTCGTTCGCCGTACTGGTGCTTCTGCTTGGCTTGGGGTTGGTTCTGGGCTTGCGGGAGCCTGCCGTCTGGATTTTGGCGGCCGCCGCGGTGACGGTGTCGTCGGCTGTGATCGTTACCGGAATGATGATGATCCGCCTGACACGGGAACTGGAAACCGCATCGGCCGGGCGGGACGATCTGGCCGCGCTTCTCGACCGGGAATCGGACGCGCTGCTGCTGGAAGCGGCCCCGGAAAAGGCTGCCTTCGCGAACAAGAGCATGCGGAATCTGCTCTCCCTGGATGAGGGCGATGAACCCTCGTTATCGGTTCTCGAGGCGCTGAACGGAAAGCTGGCGGATGCCGTCGGCGCGCTTGCCGCAGAGACCGGGACCGCCAGCCGAATCGTATCGGTTGACGGTGACGCCACATACGAGATTTCCGTCAGCCCCATGGCCAGCGGGCAGCGTCTGTGGCGGGTCCATCGGCTGGGCGGCGGTGACGGCCCGGAGATATTGTGGCGCGACCGGGTCGCGGCGCATGGCGAAAAATCCGCGGCCGGTCTCTATACGCTGGATGCCGGGGGGCGTTTTCTCTACGTCAACCCGACCATGGCCGAATGGATGGGCCGGGCCGTGGAAGAAATTGTCGGCGGCGGCCTGCGAATCGGGGATATCCTGTTGAAGGAAGGCTCCGACGATCCGATGCGTCCCGGCGTTGGCGCTATCAGCATTAACGGGGCCGGCGGCCGGGTTCACGATCTGCAGGTATCGCATGCGCTGGAGAACGGGCCGGACGGGGCGCGGATGTACGGGGTCGCACGGCCCGTGGGTCCCGCCGGAAGCTCGGCGCAGCGGTTCCAGCGGCTGTTTCAGGAAATGCCGGTCGGCGTTGCGCTGGTCGACCGGCGGTTGCGAATCGGCGACTGCAACCAGACATTCGAGCAGCTTATCGACGACACCGGTGCATCGGGCAAGGCGATCCTCGATTATGTTCGCGACGACGAGAAGGTGGCCATCGCAAAAGAATTGCAGTCGATCCTGGAGGGCCAGTCGGCCGCCAAGTCGTTTGAGGTGCGTATCAAGGGGCCCAGCGAGGCGGTGACCTCGATTTTCGCCGGCCGGCTGCAGGACGATTTCGAACGCACGACCGGCCTGGTACTTCTGGTCATCGACAATACCGAGCAGAAAACGCTGGAAACCCAGTTGGCGCAATCGCAGAAGATGCAGGCGGTGGGCCAGCTTGCCGGCGGCATCGCGCATGACTTCAATAACGTGCTGACCGCGATGATCGGTTTTTGCGACCTGTTGCTGCAGCGCCACCGGCCCGGCGATCAATCCTTCGCCGACATTATGCAGATCAAGCAGAACGCCAACCGCGCGGCGGCGCTGGTGCGCCAGCTGCTGGCTTTCTCGCGCCAGCAGACGCTGCAACCGCGGCTGCTTAACGTCACCGAGGTGCTGGCGGAACTGTCGAACCTGCTGCGCAGGCTGCTGGGCGAGAAAACAGAGCTGGCCATGGTGCACGGCCGCGATCTGGGGTTGGTCAAGGGCGATCAGGGACAGCTGGAGCAGGTCATCATCAATCTTGCGGTCAATGCCCGTGACGCCATGGAAGGCGGCGGGACGCTGACCATCGAGACGAAAAATGTCGGCACCAGCCAGCCGCACCAGGCTCATGGCGAGGTAATGCCGGCCGGCGAATATGTGCAGATCTCGGTCCGTGACACGGGCATGGGCATCCCGAAGGAAAATTTCGCCCGCATCTTCGAGCCGTTCTTCACGACCAAGGAGGTGGGCTCGGGCACCGGGCTGGGGCTGTCCACCGTCTACGGCATCATCAAGCAGACCGGCGGCTATCTTTTCGTCGACAGCCCCGGCGAAGGCCAGGGAACGGTATTCGATATCTTTTTTGCGCGCCAGCATGCGGCTGCTTCGTCGGTATCCGACGATGCCCGGGCCGAAATCGCCGCGGATCTGACTGGCGGCGGCACGGTGTTGCTGGTCGAGGACGAGGACGCGGTGCGTCTGTTCAGCGCCCGGGCGCTGCGCAACAAGGGTTACAAGGTGATCGAGGCGAAAACCGGCGAGGCCGCCCTGGAACTGCTCGACGGCGGCCCCTATGACCTTCTGGTGACCGACATGGTGATGCCGCGCGTCGATGGCGCCCAGGTAATCCGCGCGGCGCGCAAGCTGCTGCCCGACCTGCCGGTCATCTGCATCTCCGGTTATACGGAGGAGTCGGTGCTCAAGGAGGTCGAGTCGCTCGATAAGCTGCGCTTCCTGTCCAAGCCCTTCAGCCTCAAACAGCTTGCCGGCGCCGTCAAGGAAGCCATCGAGAAGAATGCCGCCAAAGCGGAAGCCGGCAAGGAATAAAGCGCGGAAATCGGCTAAAACAGGCTTGTTTTAACCCGTTCGCGTATATCCGAACAGCGTGCGGAGACAAGAACAAAAAAAGAACTTGCGCGAGAGAACAAAACACGTACACTGCCCTCCATTGCGTTGCCGAAATCGCTGTGAAATAACGGAGGCAGACAGATGTCACAAACCGCGTTGCGCCTGGTGGATAAGGATACGATGGACAAGCAGAAGGCACTGGATGCCGCGCTCGGGCAGATCGAGCGATCCTTTGGCAAGGGTTCGATCATGCGCCTCGGCCAGCAGGATCAGGCGGTGGATATCGAAACGGTCTCGACCGGATCGCTGGGGCTCGACATCGCACTGGGCATCGGCGGATTGCCGCGTGGCCGCGTCGTTGAAATCTACGGGCCGGAAAGCTCCGGCAAGACGACGTTGGCGTTGCATGTGGTGGCCGAGGCGCAGAAGCAGGGCGGTACCTGCGCCTTCGTTGACGCCGAGCATGCGCTGGACCCAGCCTACGCCCGCAAGCTGGGCGTGGATCTGGACGACCTGCTGATTTCGCAACCCGACACCGGCGAACAGGCGCTGGAAATCGTGGATACGCTGGTGCGCTCCGGCGCGATCGACGTTCTGGTGATCGATTCGGTGGCCGCCCTAGTGCCCCGCGCCGAACTGGAGGGCGAGATGGGCGACAGCCATGTCGGCCTGCATGCCCGCCTGATGAGCCAGGCGCTGCGCAAGCTGACCGGTTCGATCTCGCGATCGCGCTGCATGGTGATCTTCATCAACCAGATCCGCATGAAGATCGGCGTGATGTTCGGCAGCCCGGAGACCACGACCGGCGGCAACGCCCTGAAATTCTACGCCAGCGTTAGGCTCGACATTCGCCGCATCGGCGCCATCAAGGACAAGGACGAGGTGGTCGGCAACCAGACCAGGGTCAAAGTGGTAAAGAACAAAGTGGCGCCGCCATTCAAGATGGTGGAGTTCGATATCATGTATGGTGAGGGCGTCTCTAAGGCCGGCGAATTGCTGGACCTGGGCGTCAATGCCGGCATTGTCGAGAAGGCCGGCGCCTGGTTCTCCTGCGACGGCCAGCGCATCGGCCAGGGCCGGGAAAACGCCAAGACCTTCCTGAAGGAAAATCCGGAAATGGCAGAGGATATCGAACGCCGCATCCGCGAGAACGCCGGCCTGCTGTCCCAGGCGATGCTGGATGCCGCGGCCGCGGGGAAAGGCGGCGGCGGCGAGGCAGCGCCGGAAACCGGCGTGGCCGCGGAAACCGAGGCGGCCGTGGAGACCGACGGCAAAAGCTGACCTTTTTGCGAATTGACAAGGGACCGGCCCGCGCCGTTTGTAAGGCGCGGGCACTCCTTTGCCTGCCTTATATCAACGAGCATTGGTATCGGCGGCGCTCTCGACAGGCACTGGTCGGCTGGGGTAAAAGCGGGAGCCTGGCAAACGGGTGAGTTCCAACAGATTCCGGCAGAAAGACGCAATGCAGAGCGCCAACGATATCCGCAAGGAGTTCCTTGAATATTTTCACCGCCACGATCACGAGATCGTGGACTCCTCGCCGCTCGTGCCGCGCAACGACCCGACGCTGATGTTCACCAATGCGGGGATGGTGCAGTTCAAGAATGTCTTCACCGGGGCCGAAAAGCGCGATTACAAGCGCGCCGTCACTGCCCAGAAATGCGTGCGCGCCGGCGGCAAGCATAACGACCTGGAAAATGTCGGCCGTACGGCCCGCCACCATACCTTTTTTGAAATGCTGGGAAATTTCTCGTTCGGCGACTACTTCAAGGATCGCGCGATCGAACTGGCATGGAACCTGATGACGAGGGAATACGGCTTCGACGCGGACAGGCTGCTGATCACCGTCTATTCCGAGGACGACCAGGCCTTCGACCTGTGGAAGAAGATTGCCGGCCTGCCGGAATCGCGGATCATCCGCATCCCCACGTCGGACAATTTCTGGGCTATGGGCGATACTGGCCCCTGCGGACCCTGTTCCGAAATTTTCTACGACCACGGCCCCGATGTCCCTGGCGGCCCGCCCGGCAGTCCGGACGAGGACGGCGACCGTTTCATCGAAATCTGGAATCTCGTCTTCATGCAGTACGAGCAGGTGACGAAGGAGCAGCGCATCGAGTTGCCGAAACCCTCAATCGACACCGGCATGGGGCTGGAGCGCGTCGCAGCAGTGATGCAGGGCAAGCACGACAATTACGATATCGACCTGATGCGCGTTCTGATCGAGGCCTCGGCGGCGGCAACCGGCACCGACCCGGACGGGCCCGGCAAGATCAGCCACCGCGTCATCGCCGACCATCTGCGGGCCAGCGCCTTCCTGATCGCCGACGGGGTCACGCCGTCCAACGAAGGCCGCGGTTACGTGCTGCGCCGCGTCATGCGGCGCGCCATGCGCCATGCGGAGATGCTAGGGGCCGGCGATCCCGTCATGTGGCGGCTGGTGCCGGCGCTAGTCCAGGAGATGGGCGGGCACTTTACCGAACTGCAGCGCGCGGAACCGCTGATCACCGAAACGCTGAAGCTGGAAGAGGCCAATTTCAAGAAAACGCTGAGCCGGGGCCTGCGTATCCTGGAGTCCGAGACCGCTAAACTGGGCGAGGGCGAGGCACTGCCGGGCGAGGTCGCCTTCACTCTCTACGACACCTATGGCTTCCCCATCGACCTGACGCAGGATGCGCTGAAGGCCGAGGGCCGTCCCGTTGATCATACGGGGTTCGAGGCGGCGATGGAGCGCCGTCGCGCCGAATCGCGCAAGGCGCAGTTCAGTTCCGGCGAGGCTGCCACTGAATCCGTCTGGTTCGACCTCAGGGAAAAGCAGGGCGCCACCGAATTTCTGGGCTACAGCACCGAACAGGCCGAAGGCATCGTTGGCGCCATCCTGACGGACGGCGAGACCGTGGCGCGGGCCAATGCGGGCGACAAGGTTGCAGTCATCGTTAATCAGACGCCATTCTATGGTGAATCGGGCGGCCAGACGGGCGATGCCGGGCTGTTGATTTCAGCCGGCGGCGCCCGTATCGAAATCACCGACACCCAGAAGAAGCTGGGCGACATGCATATCCATATCGGCACTGTTGCCGAGGGAACCCTCGAGGCCGGCGACGCAGTGGAACTGCAGGTCGATCCCGGCCGGCGCACGAGTCTGCGCGCCAACCATTCGGTCACCCATCTTCTGCATGAATCGCTGCGCCGCCATCTCGGTGGCCATGTGACCCAGAAGGGCTCGCTGGTCTCGCCCGATCACCTGCGATTCGACTTTGCTCATCCCAAGCCGGTGGCAGCCGACGAGCTGCGTGACGTTCAGGCAGACGTCAACCGCCAGGTCCGCGCCAACCGCGAGGCCATCACCCGCCTGATGACGCCAGACGCCGCGATCGAGGCCGGGGCGCTCGCCCTGTTCGGTGAGAAGTACGGCGATGAGGTCAGGGTGGTCTCCATGGGCGCGGGTGACCGGCCCGGCGAGTGGTTCTCCACCGAGCTATGCGGCGGCACCCATGTGAACCGCACCGGCGATATCGGCCTGTTCGTCATCACCGGCGAAACCGCGGTGGGGGCCGGCGTGCGCCGTATCGAGGCGGTTACCGGCCAAGCCGCGCTGGACCATGTCTCGCGCCAGGCGGCCCTGCTGGAGGAAGCCGCCGGCGCATTGAAAAGCAGCGTGGCGGATGTCCCCGGCCGCGTCGCCGCGCTGCTGGAGGAACGCCGTAAGCTGGAGCGCGAACTGTCCGACACCCGCCAGAAGCTGGCTACCGGCGGCGGCGGCGGCGCGGCCCCGGAAGCGACC
Source organism: Pseudomonadota bacterium (assembly GCA_030671915.1). Classification (GTDB taxonomy): domain Bacteria; phylum Pseudomonadota; class Alphaproteobacteria; order UBA8366; family JADFVY01; genus JADFVY01. The sequence continues at coordinate 6,341 of DAOVHN010000008.1, read as the reverse complement.
GAAGTCGCGGGGATCAAGTTCATCGGCCGCGCGGTCGGGGACGTGCCCGCGAAGGAACTCAAACCCATGGCCGATTCCTTCAAGCAGCAGTTGGGATCGGGCGTCGCGGCCCTGGTTGCTGTCACCGACGGCAAGGCGTCGCTGGTAGTCGGCGTCACCGACGACCTCACCGTCCGCATCAGCGCGGTCGACCTGGTGCGCGCCGGTTCGGCGGCGCTGGGCGGCAAGGGCGGCGGCGGCCGACCCGATATGGCCCAGGCCGGCGGTCCCGACGGCGACAAGGCTGAGGCTGCGATAGAAGCCATCCAGGCCGCACTGGCCGAGACGCCGGAGGCGGCAAACTGACGCCGCGCCTGAAAGGGGTTTTTGCGCCTCTCCCGCTGGCGGGGGCGCTTTTCCTGCTGGGCGGCTGTCCCGATCCGGCGCTTACCTCCAACCCGCTCAACACGCCCGAGGACGGGCTTGTAGCGGTCTCCGTCTGCTATCCGCCCGGCGTCACGGACCTGGAGACCGAGACCCTGCCGATTGCGGTGGAGGCCTGCGCCGGCGCCGGCACGCCGACAGAGCGACCGCGCCGGTGGAAACGCATCTTTTTCCTGAACGACTGCCCGCTCTTCAAGGCCATGAGGATCACTTATATCTGCCAGCCCGACTCCGATGCGCCGCCACACTCCCCCGCCGAAGAAGCCGCGCCGTTAACCGGAAATCAAGACAGCTAGGGCATTCTCGCAATCACACCTGTCCGTGCGCGGGCGCAAGGGAGATATTGAGATGCACCGCCTGATCGCGATCCTTTTTCTGGTTCTGGTCGCTGCCGCACCGGCTTCCGCGGGTCAGTTGACGCCTGCGGACCTGGAGCGCGTCGCCAATTTCGCACAGCGTATGCAGGCGGTATACGAGGAAGGCATGGCGCTCAGTTTCGACCTGGACGGCGCCGAGGACTATATCGAGTCCTTCCATGCCGGCGAGATGGAACAGGCCGAATTCACAACCGCCCTGGATCCGTTCCTCGACAGCATGGACGCGTCCGTCGCCGACTTCCGCGCACGATATCCCCGCGCGCCGTCGCCGCCTTCCATAGGCAGCGAGATACATGAACGCAGCCTGTCGGGTTTGGCGGCGATGGTGGTCGGGCTGGGCGATCAGCTGGATCGGCAATTGGCCGTGCTGTACCGCTTGCGAGAGGCTGCCCTTGCCGGCGACGACGACGCCTACGACACCGCCTCGGCGGACTCTATGGCGCTGGCGGGCGAAATGATCATGGCGGAAAACGTGTCGCTTGAAGGGTCGCTCGTCGCGATAGCGCCGGGCCATCCGCAACAGGGTCTCATCAAGGCGATCATCGGCGGCAACGAGGCCATGGCTGTCGCCTTGCGGGTCGTGGAGGCCAGTCTCCGCGGCGCGGACTTCGACGCCGGCGAATTCGCGCTGGGCGTCGAGACCAGCCTGCGCGACGCGGGTCGCGGCATCGTCGAGGGCGAAAAAGCGGCGCGGCAAATGCTGAAGAACCTGGAGGGCAAATTTGCGGCGACCGAAACCGACCGCTACAGCGCCCGGTTTATCGGCGAATTCGTCAAGGCCTATGAGCGGGCCTTCGTCATCGAACGCGACATTCTGGAGGCCGAACGCGACCTGCTGGATTATCTCCGCGCGGTCAACGCCGGCACCGACGACCCCGAAAACGCGCTGGAAGCGATCGCCGAATTCCAGGCCGAACTGGAAGAACAGTCGAGCCGGCGCCTCGAGGAACAGAATATCCGCCTCGAAATGGCCGCCGAATTCGCCCGCACCGTGCAGACCATGCAGAATTAGGAAGGCGGCGGGGTCTTCCCCCAGCAGCCCCCCGTCATCACCCCATCGCAGTCTTCAGGTTCTCGTCGATCTTGTCGAGGAACTGGGTGGTGGTCAGCCATTTCTGGTCGGCGCCGATCAGGATTGCGAGATCCTTGGTCATGAACCCGGATTCCACCGTCTCGATACAGACCCGCTCCAGCGTCTCGGCGAATTTAACCACCTCCGGCGTGTTGTCGAACGTCCCGCGGTAATAAATTCCCCTTGTCCAGGCGAAGATCGAGGCAATCGGGTTGGTGGAAGTCTCCTTGCCCTGCTGGTGCAGGCGGTAATGGCGCGTAACCGTGCCGTGCGCGGCCTCGGCCTCGATCGTCTTGCCGTCCGGCGTCATCAGCACCGAGGTCATCAGGCCGAGGCTGCCGAAGCCCTGGGCCAGCGTGTCGGACTGCACGTCGCCGTCATAGTTCTTGCAGGCCCAGACATAGCCGCCGGACCATTTCATGGCGCAGGCCACCATGTCGTCGATCAGGCGATGCTCGTACGTGATGCTCTTGGCCTCGAACCGGTCCTTGAACTCTGCGTCGAATATCTCCTGGAAGATGTCCTTGAAACGCCCGTCATAGACCTTCAGGATCGTGTCCTTGGTCGACAGATACACCGGCCAACCGAGATCCAGCCCGTAATTGAGGCAAGCCCGCGCGAAGCCGCGGATCGACTCGTCCAGATTATACATCGACAGCGCAACGCCGGCGCCGGGGAAGTCGAAGACCTCGCGGGTGATTGGTTCGCCGCCGTCCTCCGGCTGAAAGGTCATGGTCAGCTTGCCCTTGCCGGGCACGATGAAATCAGTGGCGCGGTATTGGTCGCCGAAGGCGTGGCGGCCGATCACCACCGGCTCGGTCCAGCCCGGCACCAGCCGCGGCACGTTCTTGCAAATGATAGGCTTGCGGAACACGGTGCCGCCCAGGATGTTGCGGATCGTGCCGTTGGGCGAACGCCACATCTGTTTCAGGTCGAATTCCTCTACCCGGCCCTGGTCGGGCGTGATGGTGGCGCATTTCACGCCGACCCCGTACTGCTTGATCGCGTTGGCGGAATCGATGGTGATCTGGTCGTCCGTTTCGTCGCGCTTCTGGACGGAAAGGTCGTAATATTTCAGGTCGACGTCGAGATAGGGCAGGATCAGCTTGGCCTTGATAAAGGCCCAGATGATCCGTGTCATCTCGTCGCCATCCAGTTCGACAACGGGGTTTTTGACCTTGATCTTGCTCATCGATGGCTCCTCAAAATTGCACGGAATTCAGCGCCGCCCACGCGGCCGCGCGCACAATAGCAAAGTATTGCCGCAGTGCAACATTTGAGTGGTGAAGGGGAGGTGTGTGTGGTCTTGTAACGCAATATGTCGCTCTTCGTTACCTCACCAAAACACCCTCCGGAAACCCGTGAAAAACCCTGGCGCATGGGGTTGAACCTCGACTCCCCAACCTCACCCCGGCTTGGCGCCGCGCAGATGGTGGGGGCAGAGCTCGCCGATCTCCAGGGCCGGGACCATGGCGCGCCAGGTTTCGATGTTGCGGTCGGCCTCTTCCTTGCCGGCCGCGGCGACGCCCTTTTCGTAGAGCGGACCTTCCATGTCGGCCAGTTCCCGGGCCGCCACAGTGCAATACCACTCGTTGCGGTTCACCACGCCGATTTCGGCGAAGCCGGCTGCCGCCAGCGCCTCGCGGTAGCGTTCGGGCGAACCCAGGCCGAAGCTCAACCCTTCGGCCTCCATGTATCGCTTCATCACCGGGGTCGGTTCGCCGTCGTGGCTGCTCAGCCAGTCGCTGGCCGCGAACCAGCCGCCGGGCTTCAGCAGGCGGAACACGTCAGCGAACAGGGTCTCCTTGTCGGGGATATGGATCATGGAGTCCTTGCTGAACACCAGGTCGAACTCGCCGTCGCCGAAGGGCAGGGGGCCGGCCGTGACCTTCACGAATTCGACGCGGTCCGCCAGCCCTTTCGCGGCGGCCCGCCTGTTGGCGGTGGCGAGGACCGGGTCTTCCACATCGACGCCGATCACCTTCGCGGCGCCGTAATCGGCGGCCAGCGACAGGGCGATGCCGCCGGTGCCGCAGCCGATGTCCAGCACATGCAGGCCGGTGAGATCCAGCCCGTCGAGGATACGGCCCACCTCGTCCGGCCCGCCGGGCGATAGATAGCCCTCGCCCCAGATCAACTCGAGGAAGGATACGAATTCGTCGGTATATTCCGCCTCATGGTCCATGGATCGGGCCTCCCTTACCTTATGATTTTTTATTGGCCTTTTCTAAAGCCACTTCGCCTCTACCCCCGGATCGAAGGCTGGCATCGCCGAGAGCACGGGCAGCAGTTCGTCGACGCTGTCGATCACCTGGAACAGGGCGCGGTTTTCGGGCTTCGCATAGCTCTCGTCGATCATATGGTCGACCAAGTCTGTCAGGTGGCGCCAGTAGCCGCCGATATCGGCGATGATGACCGGTTTTTCATGCAGCCCAAGTTGTTTCCATGTCAGGATCTCGAAGGTCTCTTCCAGCGTGCCCAGCCCGCCCGGCATGATCAGGAAGGCGTCCGACATCTCGGCCATCTTCTGCTTGCGGTCATGCATGTTGTCGGTGACGATCAACTGCGTGACGCCGGAATGGCCGACCTCCACCTGCTCCAGGAACCGCGGGATGATCCCGGTCACCTCGCCGCCGCCTTCCATCACGGCGTCGGCGATGCGGCCCATCATGCCGATGCGCCCGCCGCCATAGACCAGCCGGATGCCCGCCTTCGCCATAATTCGGCCCAGCCGCAGGGCGGCGTCGTGGTGGGCGGGCCGGCCGCGGTCCGACGAGCCGCAATATACGCAAAGGGATTTGATAATCGCCATGGATGTCATTCTTTTCCTCTGTCCGCTATCTTGCAATTGAAAGTTTCGCACAGCAACCCGCTTGCCGTTTTTGTGAACCGATCAAGATAAATTGACAGGCCCGCGGAATATCCTTGGGTTATCAGTGTATTCTCGAGGTCACGTCTTAACAGCGGTATTATCAGGGAGATATCATGAATATACGGTTTGCGTTTTCGCGAAAAATCCTCGCAGCCAGCCTTGCGGTGGCGGCGGTTGGTGCATTGGCCCTGCCGGCCCTGTCCGCGACGCCGGCCGAGACGGTGAAGCTGCGCCAGGAAACCATGAAGCAACTCGGCGGCCATATGAAGGCGATCAAGAGCTTTGCCATGGAAGGCCAGGGGTCGGCTGAAGACGTGGCCAAGCGCGCCGGCGAGATCGGCGAGATCGCGGCAAGGATCCCGTCGCTGTTTCCCGAGGGCACCGGCATGGACGAGGTCCTGGACCCCAAGAACGGCGCCAAGCCGGAAATATGGCTGGACTGGGATAATTTCCTGAAGGCGCGCGCCAGTCTCGAAGCCCAGAGCAGGGCCCTTGCGGCGGCGGCCGGCGGCGGCGACCAGGCGGCCATCAGGGCGGCCTTCCAGAACCTTGGCAAGAACGGTTGCGGCAACTGCCACAAGCCCTACCGGATCAAGCTCGAAAAATAGCCCATGCTTCGCCGGGGGCTGATACTGGCGGCGCTGTTCCTGCCCCTTTCCGGCGCCACGGCGCAAGAGGTGAGGCAAGAGGCTGCGGATGAGGCCGCCATCCGCCGTGGCGAGTACGTGTTCAATGCCGGGGGCTGTTACGGCTGCCATACGGATGTGAAGGGTAAGGGGGCGCCGCTGGCCGGCGGGCGGCGCCTGAAAACCCCCTTCGGCGATTTCATCGGCCCCAACATTACGCCCGACCCGGACCATGGGATCGGCGGCTGGACCCTGGCCGACTTCACCCGCGCCCTGCGCGAGGGGGTATCGCCCGCCGGCGACCCCTATTACCCGGCGTTCCCTTATACGTCTTTCTCGCGGATGGAAGAGGAAGACATCGCCGACTTGTGGGCCTGGCTGCAATCGGTCGAGCCCGCCGATACCGAAAACGTCGGGCATGAACTGGACTTCCCTTACGGCTGGCGCTGGCTCACCGGTGTCTGGCGCGCGCTCTATTTCTCGCCGGGCGATTTCGAAGCGGGCGAGCCGCCGGCGGCGGTGGGAGAGGAGGGCCGGGAACCATGGGAACGTGGCGCCTATCTGGTACGCGTGCTGGGCCATTGCAGCGAATGCCACACGCCGCGCGGCGGGCTGGGGGCCATGAATGACGACCTCTTTCTGGCTGGCAACGCGGCGGGCGCGGAGGGTGAGCCGGTCCCCAACATCACGCCCGACCGCGCGACCGGAATCGGCGGCTGGAGCCTGGCGGACATCGAGGGCTATCTGGAAATCGGCATGGACCCCGACGGCGATTTCGCGGGCGGCGCCATGGCCGAAGTGATCGACCACACGACCGGCAAATTGACCCCCGCCGATCGCCGCGCAATCGCGGTATTCCTCATGTCTCTGCCCGCCGTTGAGCGCAGGATCGCCCGCCCGCCTGGCTGACTGGTCCGCGATATATGCCGGGCCGGACGCGGTGATCGTTGCACCAGCGCGCCAGCCGTATT
>DAOVHN010000101.1 GCA_030671915.1 Pseudomonadota bacterium | reverse complement strand
CTTTCTCTTGCTCGGCACGGCTTCCTCGGCGGCGGGCTCCATGCCTTCAGATATGGATTCGGATTCCGCGGGTGCAGCTATGGCCTCGCCTTCCGCCGTTATTTCGCCGTCGGTTGTTTCCATAGCGCCGGATTCCTCGGGCTTGCGGCTGCGGCGGCGCCCACCACGCTTGCCGCGGCGGCGTCGCTTGCGGGGCTCTTCCTCACCGGTTTCTCCCGCGGTCTCCGTTTCGGCCTGCGTTTTATCTGCCTCCGCCTTCGCAGTTTCGTCCTCGGTCGCGACAGGGGCCTCGTCGTCCCGCCTGTCCTTGCGGCGGCGGCGCGGCCGGCGCTTGCGGCGCCCACCATCAGGCTGCTCCTCGGGGCCGATGATCTCCTCGAGCTCGGAGATGTCTTCCTCCTCCGCGCCCTCGCGGGTCGTGATGCGCTCGATCCTGTATTCCGGCGGGATCAGCGTGTCGTCCGCGGCGATGGAGATGCGAATGTCGCAGCGTTCCTCGATCGCGGCCAGTGCGTCGCGCTTGTTGTTGAGGATATAGAGCGCCACCGCGGTCGGCACGAACACGGCGATCTCAGAAGCCCGCTTGCGCAGGCCTTCTTCCTCGATGCCGCGCATGACATGCAGCGCCGTAGATTCGGTAGAGCGGACATGGCCGGCGCCGCCGCATGTCGGGCAAGGTTCACTGGAGGTCTCCAGCAGGCTGGGGCGCAAGCGTTGGCGCGACATCTCCAGCAGTCCGAAGGCGCTGATATGGCCGATCTGGATGCGCGCCCGCTCGTTCTTGAGCGCTTCCTTGAAGCATCTTTCCACGGCGGCGTTGTTGCGGTTCACTTCCATATCGATGAAGTCGATGACAATAAGACCCGCAAGATCACGCAGCCTGAGTTGCCTCGCGACTTCTTCGGCGGCTTCCAGGTTGGTTTTCAGCGCCGTTTCCTCGATATGGCGTTCGCGTGTGGCGCGGCCGGAGTTTACGTCGATTGCCACGAGCGCTTCTGTCGAGTTCATGACCAGATAGCCGCCCGAACGCAACTGGACGATAGGGTTGTGGATCGCGTCGATCTGATTTTCCACCTGGTAGCGGAAGAACAGCGGATAGACGGGGTCATCGTAGCGCTGGACCCGCTTGGCGTGGCTCGGCACCATCGCCTTCATGAAGTCCTTGGCGGTGCGGTAGCCTTCCTCACCCTCTACAAAGATTTCGTCGATATCCTTGCTGTAGAGGTCGCGGATCGACCGCTTGATAAGGTTAGCCTCCTCATGCACCAGCGTCGGTGCGATCGATTCCATGGTGCGATTCCTGATATCGTCCCATAGCTTGACGAGATATTCATAATCGCGCTTGATCTCGGCCTTGGTGCGGTCCGCGCCGGCGGTGCGCACGATGACGGCCAAGCCATCGGGAATCTTGAATTCGTCGAGGATCTTTTTCAGACGCCGCCGGTCTTTCACACTGGCGATCTTGCGGCTGATGCCGCCGCCGCGCGCCGTGTTGGGCATCAGCACGCAATAGCGCCCGGCCAACGACAGATAGGTGGTCAGCGCCGCGCCCTTGTTGCCGCGCTCTTCCTTGACGACCTGCACCAGTATGATCTGGCGGCGCTTGATGACCTCCTGGATCTTGTAGTGGCGGTAATGCTTGACGCGGCGGCGTTCGACTTCCTCGACCTCGTCGCCGCCAACGGTCTCCACCGTTTCGCTGTTTTCCCCGTTCTCGTCGTCCGCCGCCGCCTTTTCCTCCGCCAGCAACTGCTCGCGGTCGGCGACCGGGATCTGGTAGTAGTCGGGGTGAATTTCACTGAACGCCAGGAAACCGTGGCGGTTGCCGCCATAATCGACAAAAGCGGCCTGGAGCGAGGGCTCCACGCGCACTATCTTCGCCAGATAGACGTTTCCCTTAAGCTGTTTCTTGCGAGACGTCTCGTAGTCGAATTCCTCAAGACGCTTACCTTCTACCACGGCCACCCGGGTTTCTTCGGGGTGACTCGCGTCGATCAACATTCTCCGTGCCATACGGCAAAACTCCGGCGCGCTCGCACGGGTCCACGCGTCACGAACGACCCCCGCGGCAAGCAGCGCTATTTGTGCGAAACCGGCTGCACCCCCGAATTCTCCCGTCGAACAGCACGCCATAACCAAGTGCCAAGACCGGAGCGCATTTGAGTGCCTGCTCATCCCGTGACTGACGCTCCCTCATGGAGCTCCGTCCGTGGATCGGCTTCGAGTTACCCTTCAAAAACACCTATGAATCCCATAATGCTTCGGTCCGCCGTCCCTCGACCCTTAGCCGTTAGCCGGAAAGAAGCCGTTTTGGGCTAACCGCTGCACCGTCTTGCCGGACATATTGCCGACTCAACCGATTCACGACTGTGCGCGCGAGGCTACCAATACGCCTTAAATAGTCCACAGGACAATGTATATTTTGTCTTTCGGTAACCAAAATTTTGCCAAACTGGGATTTTATTTAAGTGGACAGATTCACCTTGTCTCGTATATATCTTGTTTAATCAAGGCTGTAAGACACAATATGTTTGGCGCTATGACTTATTCTAAATATTTGATTTTGATTCGTTTTGCGGTGGCGATCTTCTTCGCAGCAGTAACCTTTGCGTCATTTGCCGGTATTGCCGCGGCGAAGGACCCGGCTGTTACCGGGGTAAGACTCGGCGTAAACAACGGAAAGACCCGTGTCGTTCTGGACCTTACCAAGGCGGTGCCCTATTCGGCATTCCTGCTGGAAAATCCCTATCGGCTGGTCATCGACCTGCCGGAACTGGACTGGGGTGTCAATGGCGACACAGGCGCGGCTGCGCGGGGCGTGGTCGAGGGTATGCGCTATGGCTTGTTCCGCGCCGGTAACAGCCGTGTCGTGGTGGACCTGAAAGGCCCCGTCAGGATCGTGGCGCATTCGGCACTGGGCAAGCCCGAACGGTTGATGTTCGATCTGCTGCCATTGCCCAAGTCGAAATACAAAAAAGGCCAGGCGGTCGCCCTGAACAACTGGAAGCCGCCGACCGGCAAGGCGATTCCCATGCCACAGGCGAAGCCAAAGGGCGATCGCAGGCGAGTGGTTGTCATCGACGCCGGCCATGGCGGCGTCGATCCGGGCGCGGTGCGCGGCAAGACCTATGAAAAGCGCATAACCATGGCGGTGGCGCTGGAGGTCAAGCGTCAACTGGACGCATCGAAGCGATACCGGGTCGTGCTGACGCGCAACAGGGATATCTTCCTTGAACTGCGCGACCGCGTGAAGCTGGCCCAGGACAGCGAAGGCGATATCTTCATTTCGCTCCATGCGGATACGCATCCAAAACGGGCGACCCGCGGCGCGTCGATCTATACGCTGTCCGAACGCGCGTCGGACAAGGAAGCCGCCAGGCTGGCGAAGAAGGAAAACGCTAGCGACATCGTCGGTGGCCTCGACCTTTCGCCCTACTCCAAGGAAGTAACTGGCTTCCTTCTCGACCTGACACGCCGGCGCACTATGGAGGAATCGTCGGTCTTCGCGAACATGATGATCGCCCAGTTCCGCAAGAAGAAGATCAACATGCAGCCTTACAAGACGCATCGTTTCGCCGGCTTTGCCGTGCTCAAGGCGCCCGATGTGCCATCGGTGCTGGTCGAATTGGGGTACCTGTCGAACAAGACCGACAAGAAGATGCTGCTGAGCAAGAATTTCCGCAAGAAGGTGGGGCGGGCCATCCTGACGGCGCTGGACGATTTTTTTAAACATATCGACGATCTTGCAGCCAGATAGGCGTTTTCGTTCACAGATTAGTCACAATTCCGGTCTAACAATGTATTTTCCGCGGCCGTCTTCGGGTGGCGCGCGGAAATTTGTATGAAGATAGCACATAAGGACTAGTCGGGATTCTGGCATGCGCCGTTTTTTCAAGGTCGCTCTTTACGGGTTTTCGGTTCTGTTCCTGCTGGGCATGGTTGGCGCGGGTGTGTTCATTTACGGTATCTGGTATTATTCGCAAGATCTGCCCGATCATCGGCAGCTAGCCGACTACAGCCCGAAAATTTCCACCCGCGTCCATGCCGGCGACGGGCAGGTGATCGCCGAATTCGCGACGGAGAAGCGTTCCTTCGTGCCGATCTCGGTCATCCCGGTGCGTGTCAAGCAGGCCTTCATCGCCGCCGAAGATCAGCGCTTTTACGAGCATCTGGGCGTCGACCCCACGGCGCTGGCGCGCGCCATGCTGACCAACGTAAAGAATTACCTGGAAGGCCGGCGCATGGTCGGCGGCTCGACCATCACCCAGCAGGTCGCCAAGAATTTCCTGGTCGGCGACGAACGCCGGCTGGAGCGTAAGGCGCGTGAGGCGCTGATCGCGCTCAGGATGGAGAAGATATTTACCAAAGATCAGATTCTCGAACTCTATCTCAACGAGATTTTCCTGGGTTACGGCGCCTATGGCGTGGCCGCCGCGTCGCTGAACTATTTCGACAAGTCCATGGACGAACTGACCATTGCCGAGGCCGCCTATCTGGCCGCGCTTCCCAAAGCGCCGGGCAACTACCACCCGGTCCGCTATCTCGAGGCGGCGACGGCGCGCCGCGACTGGGTCATCGGCCGCATGCGGATCGAGGGATTCATCACGCCGCAGGAGGCCGTCGATGCGATCGGCGAACCGCTGGTCGCAGTCGAGCGCGGGGACGCCGTGCCGGTCGACGCAGCCTATTTCGTCGAGGAAGTGCGCCGCGAACTGTCGCAACAGTTCGGCGACGACGAGCTTTACGAGGGCGGCCTGTCGGTGCGCACCACCGTTAACCCCGAATTCCAGCGCCAGGCCGACCGCGCCCTGCGCAACGGGCTGATTGCCTATGACCGCCGTCATGGCTGGCGCGGGCCAGTGGCCCAGCTGCAGCAGGGGACCGACTGGGTCGAGTATCTGAAGACGGCGGGAAAACCGGCCGGCGCGCGCGACTGGCTGCTGGCCGTGGTGCTGAAGGTGGATGTCAAGGCGGCGACGGTCGGGGTGGGCGCCGAGCAGGCCGGCATCATCCCGTTGTCCGAGTTGCTCTGGGCGCGGCCCTGGATGGAAGAGCAGGAACTGGGGCCGGAAGTCACCAAGCCGTCGCAGGTGCTGGCGGTCGGCGACGTGGTGCTGGTCGAGATGGTGAGCGAGTCCGAGCCCGACGAGGACGGCAAGGTCATTCCCTATCAGGACGGCACATACGGGTTGCGCCAGATTCCCGATATCGACGGCGGCATCATCGCGCTTGATCCCCATACCGGCCGCGTGCTTGCGATGTCGGGTGGCTACGAGTTCGCGCGCAGCGAGTTCAACCGCGCCACCCAGGCCCGCCGGCAGCCCGGTTCGGCCTTCAAACCCTTCGTCTATCTGGCGGCGCTGGACAACGGTTATACGCCGGCCACCGTTATCCTGGACGCCCCCTTCGTCATGAGGCAGCCGGACGGGTCGAAATGGAAACCCACCAATTACAGCAACCGCTTCTATGGCCCCAGCGTCATGCGCCTTGGCGTCGAGAAATCGCGCAACCTGATGACCGTGCGCCTCGCCAAGGCCGTGGGTATGGGGCCGATCATCGACAATGCGGCGAATTTCGGCGTCATGGACGACATGCCCTACGAACTGGCCATGGCTCTGGGCGCCGGCGAGACGACCCTGGCGCGCCTGGCCACGGGCTATGCGATGCTGGCCAATGGCGGCAAGAGGATCACGCCCACCGTCATCGACCGGGTGCAGGACCGCGCCGGCCGAACCATCTACCGGCATGACCAACGGCCCTGCAGCGGCTGCCGCGTGGCCGCCTGGAACGGCCAGCAGCCGCCGGTCATTCCCGATGAGCGCGAAACCGTGTCCGACCCGGTCAGCATTTATCAGATCGTCTCCATGATGGAAGGGGTCGTGAACCGCGGCACCGCCGCGCGGGTCAGACGCTATCTTGGCAGTCCCCTTGCAGGCAAGACCGGCACCACCAATGAAAGCCAGGATACCTGGTTCATGGGCTTTTCGCCGGACCTGGTCGCGGGCGTCTATGTCGGCTTCGACGCGCCGCGCACGCTCGGTAAGGGCGAAACCGGCAGTAGCGTGGCCCTGCCAATCTGGATCGAGTTCATGCAGGGTGCGCTGGCCGGCAAGCGCGCCACTCCGTTTCGCGTGCCCGAGGGAATTCGTGTGGTCCTTATGAACACCGATACCGGCCTGCCGGCCCGCCCTGGCGACGAGCGGAAAAAGATCGTGCATGAAGTTTTTCGGCGCGGTACCGAACCGGGCCTTAATTCGGGCATGGTGATCCTCGATGACTCCGAAGACGGTAGTCAGCCCCCGACCGTGGAGATCAATGCGGACGGCACAGTCACGCCGAGCCTTCCCAGGGACAAGGGCGAGCCGCCCAAGGCGATCAAGAAGAGCACCGACAGCGGGCTGTACTGACCGTTTTTCCAAGACGGTTGCGCGGCGGCGTGCAATTCACTACATCCACCCGGCGTATACATAACGACCGATTCGGAAGAGGGCGCGGATGCGTGCGGAAATCCAGGCTATCGCCGACAACATCAAGCAGTCGATGGAACTGCTGAGGAGGCATCTTTGACTATGATGCCTCGACACGCCGCCTTGACGAGCTGAACGCGCTCGCCGAAGACCCCGACCTGTGGAACGACCCGGACAAGGCGCAGAAACTGATGCGCGAGCGGACCCATCTGGAGTCCGCGCTGAAGGCCTATGACGAGATCACGCAGGAATTCGAGGATTCGCTGGAACTGATCGAACTCGCCGAAGCCGAGGGCGACGCCGATGTCCAGGCCGAGGCCGAGGCGGCGCTGACGGCGCTGCAGGCGAGGGTCGAAAAGCGCCGCATCGAAAGCCTGCTGTCGGGCGAGGCCGATCACAACGATGCCTATCTGGAAATTCATGCGGGCGCTGGCGGCACCGAGTCCCAGGACTGGGCCGAGATGCTGCTGCGCATGTATACCCGCTGGGCCGACGCCCATGGCTACAAGGTGGAATGGATCGAGGAATCGGCCGGGGAAGAGGCCGGCATCAAATCGGCGACCATCAAGGTGTCGGGCCATAACGCCTATGGCTGGCTAAAGACCGAGACCGGCACCCACCGGCTGGTGCGTATATCGCCTTACGATTCCGCGTCGCGCCGCCATACCAGTTTCGCCGCCGCCGGGGTCTATCCGGTGATAGAGGACGATATCGAGATCGATATCGATGACAAGGATTTGCGCATCGACGTCTACCGGGCCTCTGGCGCCGGCGGCCAGCATGTCAACAAGACGGAATCGGCGGTGCGCATCACCCATATTCCAAGCAATATAGTAGTACAGTGCCAGAACGACCGTTCGCAGCACAAAAACCGCGCCACCGCGATGAAGATGCTGCAGGCCCGCCTCTACGAGGCCGAACTGCAGAAGCGCGAGGATGCCGCCCAGGCCGAGCATGAGGCCAAGACCGACATCGGCTGGGGCCACCAGATCCGCTCCTACGTGCTACAGCCCTACCAGATGATCAAGGACCTGCGCACCGGGGCGGAGACCAGTGACACCCAGGGCGTGCTAAACGGCGATATCGACATTTTCCTGCAGGCATCCCTCGCCCAGCGGGTGGCGGGCGACACGGAAGACAACGAGGATTAGGCTTTCGCCGCCACCACCTCGACCTCGATCTTGAATTGCGGCGCGGCCAGCGCCGAGATCACCAGCATGGTCGAGGCCGTCGCGTGGTTGTCCAGCAT
>DAOVHN010000374.1 GCA_030671915.1 Pseudomonadota bacterium | reverse complement strand
GTTCGCGCGCAACGTCGAGGCGCCCGACCAGGTTCGCGCGCTGGTAACGGAATTGCGCGACTCCGTAGGCCGGGAAGATGCCCTGGTCCTGATCGATCAGGAGGGCGGGCGCGTAGCCCGGCTGAAACCACCCCACTGGCGCGCCGCGCCGCCGCAAGGGATATTTGAAAAGCTGGATCCCGGGACGGCGCGGCGCGCCGCAAAGCTCAATGCCCGGATGCTGGCGGACGAACTCATGGCGCTGGAAATCAATGTCGATTGCCTGCCATTGCTCGACCTGCGCTTTCCCGGCGCGCACGACATTATCGGCGACCGGGCCTTTGGCGAGACCGTGGAGACCGTATCGCTGCTGGGCCGGGCGGTGTGCGAGGGGCTGCTGGAAGGCGGCGTGCTGCCCGTGATCAAGCATATCCCCGGGCATGGCCGGGCGCGGGCCGACAGCCACCTGGATTTGCCCAGGGTCGATGCCGGCCGCGATGAATTGGAAAAAACCGACTTCGCGCCGTTCCGGGAGCTCGCCGACATGCCGCTCGCCATGACGGCGCATATCGTTTACGAGCGTATCGACCCCAACCGCCCGGCGACGACCTCGCCAATCGTCATGGATGAGATCGTCCGCGGGTTTATCGGCTATGACGGGCTGGTAATGACCGACGATCTGTCCATGAAGGCGCTGGGCGGCGATTTTGCCGCGCGCACCGCTGACTCGCTGGCCGCCGGGTGCGACCTGGTTTTGCATTGCAACGGCGATATGGGTGAGATGAAACAGGTCGCCGGGGCGGCGCGACCACTGGACGCGGCGGGTCTTCGGCGTTACCACGGGGCGCTGGATATGTTCGGCGCGCCGGAACCCTTCGACCGGGAAGCGGCGCTGGCCGAACTTGCGGCGCTGACCGGCGACGCATCAAAGCTTACGTGACAAGGTAAAAAATAAACGCCATGGATAGTTCCATTCTGCAAACGATATCGGTCTGGGCCCTGCCGGTCCTGCTCGCGGTTACCTTTCACGAGGCCGCGCATGCCTGGGCGGCCTGGGTGTGCGGCGATCCCACGGCGCAACAGCAAAACCGCCTGTCGTTCAATCCGATTAACCATATCGATCCCGTCGGCACCATCCTGGTGCCCGGCATGCTGATCCTGATGGGGACGGGGATGTTGTTCGGTTGGGCCAAGCCGGTCCCGGTAAACCCGCACCATATGCGTGTGCCGCGGCGCGATATGATGCTGGTCGCGGCCGCCGGCCCCTCGGCGAACATGGTGATCGCCTTCGTCTCGGCGCTCCTGCTTCATGCCGTGCCATTTCTGCCGGGCGATATCGGAAATTGGGCGGAAGAAACCCTGTTGAATTCCCTTTGGCTGAATATTGTGCTGGCGGTTTTCAATATGATCCCCTTGCCGCCGCTTGACGGGGGCAAGGTCGCGGTCGGCATGCTGCCCCACCGGCAAGCAATGAAACTGGAATCGCTGGAACGGTTTGGATTTCTGATCGTGCTGGGGATATTCTTCGTGCTGCCGTCGTTCACCGCGAAAGTCGGTATCCATTTGCCGATCGGCGAATGGTTGATATGGCAGCCGGCAAGCGTGCTGGCCAATCTTCTATTCTATGTCACCGGGCATTAATTGATTCAGGCAAACGCGATGATCGCCGAAGACGACAGCGACAATATTGTCATCGACCCCTTTGAGGAGGACAGCCCCGATTACGGCGCGCCCGACGCCGAACGGCTGCTGATCGATATCGAGGGATTCGAGGGGCCGATCGACATGTTGTTGGTGCTGGCGCGCACCCAGAAGGTCGACCTGACCCGCATTTCCATCCTGGCGCTTGCCGAACAGTATCTCGAATTCATCGCGCAGGCGCGCGGACTAAGGCTGGAACTGGCGGCCGACTATCTGGTCATGGCGGCCTGGCTGGCCTATCTGAAGTCCCGGCTGCTGTTGCCCGCGCCGCCCGGCGACGATGAGCCCAGTGGCGCCGAAATGGCCGCCATCCTGGCCTTCCAGCTGCAGCGGCTGGAGGCGATGAAGGAAGCCGGCGGCAAGCTGTTCGAGCGGCCGATACTGGGGCAGGCCTTTTTCAGGCGGGGCGAGACCGAGCCGCTGAAATTTGAAAACCGCGCCGCCTTCGATGTCACGCTCTACGATATCCTGCGGGCCTATGCGCGCCAGCATGCGCGCCAGGAAGGCTCCACGCTGCATATCGCGCCGACCGATCTCTATTCCATCGAGGACGCGCTGGTGCGTTTGCGGGCGCTTGTCGGCGACCTGCCGGACTGGACGGTGCTATCCGGTTTCCTGCCCACGGGGCTGAAGGACAGCCTGCTGGTGCGATCGGCACTTGCTTCCACCTTCGTCGCCACGCTAGAGCTTGCCCGCAACGGGCGTATCGAGATTCAGCAGAGCGAACCCTACGCCCCGGTTTATATCAGGACGTGCCGGAGAACCGAATGAGCGTGGAACGCTTCGAGTTAATGCGCCGCCTGGAGGCGATGTTGTTCGCCACCGCCGAGCCGCTGAGCGAAAACGTCCTGCTGTCGCGCCTGCCGGAGGGGACGGAACTGGCGCCGCTGATCGAGGAGTTGCAGGGGCAATACGCAAACCGGGGCGTCAATCTGGTCCAGCGCGGCAAGGGGTGGGCCTTCCGCACCGCGCCCGACATCGCCCCCTTCTTCACGCTGGAACGCGAAATTCCACGCAAACTGTCGCGCGCGGCCGTGGAAACCATGGCGATCATCGCCTATCAGCAGCCTGTGACCCGCGCCGAAGTCGAGGAAATCCGGGGCGTGGCGCTGAGCAAGGGGACGCTGGATATCCTGCTGGAGGCGGGCTGGATCAAACCGAAGGGGCGCCGCCGCGTGCCCGGCCGCCCGGTGACCTGGGGCACCACCGACTCCTTCCTGGATTATTTCGGGCTGGAAGGGCTGGATGCGCTGCCGGGCATAGACGAGTTGAAAGCGGCCGGCCTGCTGGACCGCCGCGCCGGTGTAGGCGCCATCGCCATGCGCGAGACCGACCTGTTCCAGGGAGAAACGGAAGAGGACGCGGAAGACGGGGAAGACATAGGGGATTTCCTGGAAGCCACCCTCGATGAGGACGAAGAGTCCGCCGAGCGGCCGGAACCCGCCGACTTGAAACAATCCGATGCATAAGAGCCTGGCCCATACCGCCGCCGCCGACGACGCGGGAGCACCCGCGCTCGACCTGCGCGAGGTCAGTCATCGCTACGGCGACATTCTGGCCGTCGACCGGTTGAATCTCGCTATCGGCGAGGCCGAGGTGGTGTGCTTGCTGGGGCCGTCGGGCTGCGGCAAGACCACCGTTCTGCGCCTGGCCGCTGGGCTGGAGGAGTTGCAGGAGGGCGAAATCGCGATCGCGGGCCGGACGGTGGCCGGTCGCGGGATGTCCAGCCCGCCCGAAGCGCGCGGCATCGGGCTGGTGTTTCAGGATTATGCGCTGTTTCCCCATCTGTCGGTTGCGAACAATGTCGCCTTCGGGCTTCAATCCGTGCCAGCGGCGAACCGCGAGGCGAGGGTATTGAGGGCGCTCGGCGATGTTGGCATGGAAGACCACGCCGCCCGCTACCCCCATATGCTGTCAGGTGGCCAACAGCAGCGCGTCGCC
>DAOVHN010000476.1 GCA_030671915.1 Pseudomonadota bacterium | reverse complement strand
GTTTCATTAAAGCCTTTATCAAGGACGAGTCCGGCGCGACCATGATCGAATACGGCCTGGTTGCCGCGCTTGTTTCCGTCGCTGCGATTATCGCACTGCAGATCCTCGGCGGTCAGCTGCAGGTCATCTTCAATACGGTGTCCAGCTACCTGGCCTCCGCGGCCGGCGGCGCTAGCTGAGCCGAACGCTAATTCGCGACATTTCGCGAAGGGGAAGCGGCGCCGCGAGGCGCCGCTTTTCGTTTCTGACCGATCCACTTTGGTATTAACCTGATTCGGTTCCATCCCGCAGAATGCCGGCCAGCCGTTCCACCATGCCGGGGATCGCTTCCTCGTGGACGGCGCCGAAGCCCATCACCAGGCCCTTGCGACGGTTCGGACCGACATGGAAGGCCGACAGGGCCTGACAGTTAACGCCTGCCCGGGCGGCGCGGCGGGCGATCGCCGTATCGTCCAGCCCCCTATGCAGATGGGCCAGCAGATGCATGCCCGCCTCGCCCGGCGGTCCCGCCAGGAAGGGTGCGAGGCGGTCGCGCAAGTGATGCAGCATGATGTCCCGGCGCCGTCCGTAGAGCACGCGCATGCGGCGCAGGTGGGCCGGGAAATGGCCGTCGGCGATGAATTCGGCCATGGCCAACTGGCCGACCGTGGCGGTGTGGCCGTCCAGCAGCAGCCGCGCCGCGCGGAAGGCCTCGACGAGACCGGGTGGCAATACCAGATAGCCCAGCCGCAAACCGGGAAACATCGCCTTGCTGAAGGTGCCGGCATAGATGACGCGCCATGCACGGTCCAGCCCCTGCAGCGCCGGGATCGGCCGGCCCGTGTAGCGAAACTCGCTGTCGTAATCGTCCTCGACGATCCAGCGGTCGCCGATCGCCGCCCATTCCAGCAGCTGCATGCGGCGCGCGAGACCCATGGTCACGCCCAGCGGGAACTGGTGCGAGGGCGTGACCATCGCCGCCCTTGCGTCCGGGGCGATTTCGGCCGCACGCGCCGCGTCGAAACCATCCTTGTCCACCGGGACCGGGATAGCATTTGCGCCCGTGGCGGCCAGTGCGGCGCGCGCCCCGCGGTATGACGGATCCTCGATCCAGACCGCGTCGCCGGGGTCCAGTAACAGGCGCGCAACGAGGTCCAGCGCATGTTGCGCACCGGAGGTGATCATCACCTGTTCCGCGCCGCAATTCAGCGCCCGGACCTTCCGAAGATAATCCGCCACCGCCTCGCGCAAGGGCGGATAGCCCATGGGGTCGCCGCGGAAGGCCTGGTCCGGGTCCGGTCGCCGCCAGGCGCGGGCCAGCGCGCGGGCCCAGGCGTCGAAGGGAAAGGCTGCCGGGTCCGGGCCGATCGGGTCCCGGCGGGGTGTGTTCATGTCGGGGCCGGCGTCCGAACCCATCTCAGCCAAGGCCCGGCCGGCGCGGGACAGGCGCGGCGGGCCGGCATTCTTTTGCTCGCGGGGCAGGGCGGGGCGGTCGCGCACCCAGTCTTCGGCGAAAGTGCGCGAGACGTAGCTGCCGGCGCCGATGCGGCCCTCCAGATAACCCTCGGCGGTCAGCAGGTCGTAGGCTTCGGTTACCGTGTTTCGCGAACAGCCCAGGCGCTTGCCCAGCGCGCGCGACGACGGCAGACGCTCGCCCGGGTTTAACCGGCCGGCCAGAATCGCATCGCGCATGGCGCTATGGAGCTGGCGGTAGAGCGGCGCGTTCGCGTCCGGATCGAGGTTTACCTCGAAGAGCGATGAGATATCCATCGGCAAAATGGCCCTGTAGAATTATTCGAAATGGCCCTTTCGGCAGGGCCAATATATCCGTTATGTCTGTTCACGCAACCTGGTAACATTCCGGAGGGGAACATGGCTGACTATGCAAAGACCAAACGCACGACGCTGAAGCGGGCGCACGAGCGCGGCAGTTACGATCGCGATACGGTGCATGCGATCCTGGACGAAGCGCTGAACTGTCATGTCGCCTTCATCCATGATGGCGCCCCCGCGATCATCCCCACCGCGCATTGGCGTGACGGCGAGACCTTCTATATCCACGGTTCCTCGGCCAGTCGGATGATCCGGGCACTGGAAGGCGGCGCTCCGGCCTGCATCGAGGTGACGATGACCGACGGGCTGGTGCTGGCGCGCTCGGGCTATCATAGTTCAGTCAACTATCGAACGGTCGTGATCTACGCCACCGGCCGGAAAATTACCGACGAAGCCGAAAAGCTGGCCAGCCTGAAGGCCTTCATGGAGAAAATCGCGCCCGGCCGCTGGGACGAATTGCGCGCCCCCAACGCGCAGGAAATGAAGGCGACCACGGTCCTGGCCTTCGAACTCAGCGAGGTTTCGGCCAAGATTCGCGACGGTGGTGTCGAGGACGAGCCGGAAGACATGAACGACCCCGTCTGGGCCGGCGTGGTGCCGGTGCGCCGGACCTTCGGTACGCCGGAGCCGGACGCGCAATTGCGCGGCGATATAGGGCTGCCGGGTTATCTTAAGAACTACACCGGACCCGGTTAAAGCCGCGTCCGGCCTTGGCGCATTCGCGGTTTTGCCCCGTTTGCGGGGGCGGAAAAACTCATCGCATGGCCTTTGCCGCCCTTACCGGGCGAGAGATTTGATATGGCTCAAAGCCGGTTCCGGCGCGGGCGAGCATAATGCCGACGGTCGCTAGTGGTGTGATGGTTCCGAAGGTCGTTGCATTATAGGTGTCGAACTTCGGAAACGGAATTATACTGGATTCGAGACACGAACCTGGAATGGCGGAAACCACACCGGTTTTCTGGAATTCGTTGCGACTTGGTTCAACTGGAGGGCAGGGAGCGTTAGATGGCGCTGAAATACAGTTTTCTTGGATTGATCCTGGCTATTGCCGTTCCGCTGGCGGCCCTGGCTCATGGTCCCAAGGATCTT
>DAOVHN010000684.1 GCA_030671915.1 Pseudomonadota bacterium | reverse complement strand
GGCAACGACTTTGTCGTGCTCGATTTGCGCGACGGGGCCGCCGCCCCGGACGCCGACGCCGCGCGTGCGATCGCCGATCGCCGCCGCGGGGTGGGGTGCGACCAGCTCATAATGATCGAAGCCACCGGCATAGCGGGCGCCGACGTGCAGTTGCGGTTCCTGAATTCGGACGGCAGCGAATCAGGCGCTTGCGGTAACGGTACGCGTTGCGTTGCGTCGGTTCTTATGGGCGAAACCGGGGCCGACCGGCTGGTTATGGAAACGCTGGCCGGCCGGCTTGAAGCGACCCCCGCGCAGGCGGGCGGGTTTACCGTCGATATGGGCCCTGCAAATCTGGACTGGCGCAGCATACCGCTGGCCGAAGAGTGCGATACGCTTCACCTCGACATCGCGCAGGGCTCGCTGGAAGACCCGACCGCCGTCAATATGGGCAACCCGCATTGCATCTTCTTCGTCGAGGATGCCGAGGATGTCGAGCTCGCGGCGTTCGGCCCGCAGATCGAACATCATCCGCTTTTCCCGGAACGCACGAACGTGGAAGTGGCGACAGTCATCGACCGCGAACGAATTCGCCTGCGCGTGTGGGAGCGCGGCGCCGGCATCACGCTGGCCTGTGGTTCCGGCGCCTGCGCCACGGCTGTCGCGGCCGTGCGCCGGGACCTGACGGACCGCAAGGTAGAGCTGATCATGGACGGCGGCTCGCTGACCGCCGAATGGCGCGAGGACAACCATGTCCTGCTGACCGGGCCGGTCGCCACCAGTTTCACCGGCATGCTGCACGATTACGCCGTGGCATGACCGGCGAGCCCCACATCCTCACTTTCGGCTGCCGCCTCAACGCCTTCGAGTCCGAGGTAATGCGCGGCCATGCCCGCGCGGCCGGGCTGGAGGATGTGGTCATCGTCAATACCTGCGCGGTCACGGCCGAGGCGGAACGACAGGCCCGCCAGGCGATTCGCCGTGCGCGCCGCGAATACCCCGATGCACCGATTATCGTCACCGGCTGCGCGGCACAGATCGACCCGGACCGCTACGCCGCCATGCCCGAGGTCGACCGGGTACTCGGCAACGAGGAAAAGCTGCGCGCCGAGAGCTTCCTGCCGGGCGGGAACGCGGCCGTCGCGGTGGACGACATCATGACGGTGCGCGAGACCGCGCCGCATCTCGTGGAAGGGTTCGAGGGCCGTGCCCGCGCCTTCGTGCAAATCCAGCAGGGTTGCGACCATCGCTGCACCTTCTGCATTATTCCCTTTGGGCGCGGCAACAACCGTTCCGTCCCGATCGGCGTGATCGCCGACCAGGCCCGCAGGCTGGTCGAGGCCGGCTATCGCGAGATCGTGCTGACCGGCGTGGACATCACCGGCTATGGCGCCGATCTGCCCGGCCGGCTGCGGCTGGGCCAGATGGCGCGCCGTTTGCTGGCGCTGGTTCCCGAGTTGCCACGCCTGCGGCTGACCTCGGTCGATTGCGTCGAGGTGGCGGACGACGAAGACCTGATGCGTCTGATCGCCGAGGAGGAACGGCTGATGCCGCATCTGCATCTGTCGCTACAGTCCGGCGACGACATGATCCTCAAGCGCATGAAGCGCCGGCACGACCGCGCCGACGCCATCGAATTCTGCCGCCGCGCTCGTGATTTGCGCCCCGGCATCGCCTTCGGCGCCGACCTGATCGCCGGCTTCCCGACCGAGACCGACGAGATGTTCCGGCGCAGCCTCGACCTGATCGAGGAATGCGACCTCTCCTGGCTGCATGTCTTTCCCTATTCGGTGCGCGAGGGCACGCCGGCGGCGCGCATGCCGCGGATTCCCTCGGCGGTTCGCAAGGAGCGAGC
>DAOVHN010000497.1 GCA_030671915.1 Pseudomonadota bacterium | reverse complement strand
GCGCGAACCGCGCCTGACGAGCGGTCAAGGGAACCCGGTCAAATGGGTCATTATCAACGAGCATTGGTATTATGACACAGAAGATCAACACATACCGGGCCGGGCCGGACGAGCAGGGTCATTTCGGCATATTCGGGGGCCGCTTCGTGGCCGAAACCCTGATGCCGCTGATTCTCGAGGTCGAAAAGGCCTGGGACGCCGCCCAGGCCGATTCGTCCTTTGGGCAAGAGCTGGAATACTACTTCAAGCATTATGTCGGGCGGCCCAGCCCGCTTTATTTCGCGAAACGGCTGACGGAGCATTTCGGCGGCGCGAAGATCTACTTCAAGCGCGACGAGCTGAACCATACCGGCGCGCACAAGATCAATAACTGCATCGGCCAGATCCTGCTGGCCAGGCGCATGGGAAAGACCCGCATCATCGCGGAGACCGGGGCCGGCCAGCACGGCGTGGCCACCGCCACCGTCTGTGCGCTGTTCGACCTGCCCTGCACGATCTACATGGGCTCGAAGGATATTCAACGCCAGGCGCCGAACGTGTTTCGCATGAAGCTGCTGGGCGCCGAGGTGAAGCCGGTCACCAGCGGATCGAATTCGCTGAAGGACGCGATGAACGAGGCGATGCGCGACTGGGTCGCCAATGTCGAGGACACTTTCTACATCATCGGCACCGTCGCCGGCCCCCATCCCTACCCCGCCATGGTGCGCGATTTCCAGTCGGTAATCGGCCGCGAAACCCGCGAACAGATGATGGAGGCCGAAGGTCGCCTGCCGGATTCCCTGGTCGCCTGCATCGGCGGCGGCTCAAACGCCATGGGGCTGTTCCACGAATTCCTCGACGAGCCGGATGTGAAAATAATAGGCGTCGAGGCGGCCGGTCTGGGAGTCGATACCGACAAGCACGCGGCCTCGCTGACCGGCGGCCGGCCTGGCGTGCTGCATGGCAACCGCACCTATCTGCTGCAGGACGACGACGGGCAGATCATCGAGGCCCACTCGATCTCGGCCGGCCTCGATTATCCCGGGATCGGGCCGGAACATTCCTGGCTGTACGAAACGGGCCGCGTCGAATATGTCTCGGCCACCGATACCGAGGCGCTGGAAGCCTTCCAGCTTTGCAGCCGGACCGAGGGCATCATCCCCGCCCTGGAGCCGTCGCACGCGCTGGCCCATGTATCGAAGATCGCGGGCGACCTGCCCAGGGATCACATCCTGTGCATGAACATGTGCGGTCGCGGCGACAAGGACATCTTCACCGTCGCCGAAGCCCTGGGAGTGGAGATATGAGCGGGCCAGTGGATTCCGGCCGCTTCAGCCGCCGTTTCGCGGCCCTGGAGGCCGAGGGCCGCGGCGGTCTGATCACCTTCGTCACCGCCGGCGATCCGGACTATGAAACCTCGAGGGAAATCGTCCTGGGCCTGCCGGAAGCCGGCGCCGACGTGATCGAGCTCGGCATGCCCTTCACCGACCCGATGGCCGACGGCCCGTCAGTCCAGGCGGCCTCGCTGAGGGCGCTGGCGACCGGCATGAAGCTGGCCAAGGTGCTGCAGATGGTGCGCGACTTCCGTGCCACCGACGACGACACGCCGATCGTCCTGATGGGTTACTACAATCCCATCTACAGCTACGGCGTCGACAAATTCCTGGCCGAGGCGCGCGAATCGGGTGTCGACGGGCTGATCATCGTCGACCTGCCGCCCGAGGAAGACGAGGAGCTTTGCCTCCCCGCGCTGAAGGCCGGGCTGAACTTCATCCGGCTGGCCACGCCCACCACGGACGACCAGCGCCTGCCGGCGGTTTTGGCAAATACCAGTGGTTTCGTCTATTATGTTTCGGTAATGGGAATCACCGGCACCAAGTCCGCGACGGGAGACGCCGTGAAAACCGCGGTCGAACGGCTGCGCCGTCATACCGACCTGCCGATCGGTGTCGGTTTCGGCATCAAGACGCCCGACAATGCCCGCGAGGTCGCCTCGGTCGCCAATGCGGCCGTCGTCGGTTCGGCCATTGTCGACCGCATCGTAGGCGGGCTGGACGATGACGGCAGGCCCAAGCCGGGGCTGACCGCCGGGGTGCTTGATTATGTGCGTGAACTGGCCGCGGGCGTGCGCGGCGGCGGGGGCAAGTAATGAACTGGCTTACCAATTTCGTCCGACCGAAATTCCAGTCGCTGGTCAAGCAGACCGAGCAGCCGGACAATCTGTGGTTCAAATGCCCGAACTGCGGACAGATGATTTTCCACCGTGACCTGGAGGAAAACCTCTTCGTCTGCCAGCATTGCGACCATCATATGCGGGTCGATGTGAAGAAGCGGCTGGAGATGATGTTCGACGACGGCGCATACGACCGGATAGAACTGCCCAAGGCCGTCGCCGACCCGCTGAAATTTCGCGACCTGAAGCGCTATACCGACCGCCTGAAAGAATCCCGGGCGAAAACGGGCGAGGAAGACGCCATCATCGTCGCCCACGGCGCCATGGGCGGCCACAAGGTGGTGATCGCCGCCTTCGATTTCAGCTTCATGGGCGGCTCCATGGGCGTGGCCGTGGGCGAAGGGCTGGTCTCGGCCGCCAAGCTGGCCGTCCTGCAGGATGCGCCGCTGATCGTCGTGCCGGCCTCGGGCGGCGCGCGCATGCAGGAAGGCATCCTGTCGCTGATGCAACTGCCGCGCACCGTGATCGCGGTCGAGGAGGTCAAGGAAGCCGGCCTGCCCTATATCGTGCTGTTGACCGACCCGACCACCGGCGGCGTTACCGCCAGCTTCGCCATGCTGGGCGACAT
>DAOVHN010000204.1 GCA_030671915.1 Pseudomonadota bacterium | reverse complement strand
TACGCAAATCCTGCCCCTCACATACCCCTCACATACATTCCGCATACCCCGCACATACCTCTTTCCTGGCCCTGTTCTGCATGGGAACTACACAAAAACCCGCCGGAGCCGCCCCCCTGGGCGTGGCGATCGCCGATTCAGCCGTGGGAAAGTACCTATTTATACTCTTTTTTTTTGGGGACCGGATCGCAGCTTCTCTCCGGGGGGCCGCCCGGCGCCACGGGCCGCGTATCGACGATACGCGGCCCCATCCCGTGGCCATCCCGCCGGGCGGCTGCGCTAGGGGTAGACAATTCCCTTCAAATCGCCGAATCTCCCGCCCGGCAACAACCGAGGCGTTCTTCTTGATCGATTTCCGTCCCATTCTCTTCATTGTCGGCATCCTGCTGGCGACGCTGGCGCTGGCGATGACCTTGCCGGCGATGGCGGATCTGACGGTGGCCAATCCGGACTGGCGGGTGTTCGCCTCGGCCGCGGCGCTGACGCTGTTCATCGGGGTGGCGCTGATCCTGTCGACGCGCTCGGCGACGCGGCGCATCAACCTGCGCCAGGCCTTCGTGCTGACCGCGCTGTGCTGGCTGGTGATCCCCACCTTCGGCGCCCTGCCCTTCGCCTTCTCGGCCCTCGACATGCATTACCCCGACGCCTTCTTCGAGGCCATGTCGGGGGTCACCACCACGGGGTCGACGGTCATCGTCGGGCTGGACCAGGCGCCGCCGGGCATCCTGTTGTGGCGGGCGCTGCTGCAATGGCTGGGCGGTATCGGCATCATCGCCATGGCGATTACCGTGCTGCCGCTGCTGCAGGTCGGCGGCATGCAGCTGTTCCGCATGGAAAGCTCGGACAAGTCGGAAAAGGCGATGCCGCGCACCGCCCAGATCGCCGGCTGGACCGGGGTGATCTATCTCGGGCTGACGCTGCTTTGCGCCATTCTCTACTGGGCCGCGGGGATGAGCGGCTTCGACGCCGTCGCCCACGCCATGACGACCATCGCCACCGGCGGTTATTCCACCCACGACACCTCGTTCGGCTTCTTCGGCAGCGCCTGGATCGACGCCATCGCGGTGGCCTTCATGCTGCTCGGCAGCCTGCCCTTCGTCCTGTACCTGCGGGCGCTGCGCGGCGCGCCGGGCAGCCTGTGGCGCGACGAGCAGGTGCGGCTGTTCCTGGCCATCGTCGTCATCGCGGTGGCGGTGATGACGCTCTATCTGCATCTGAAGAACGGGGTGGAGGCGCTGAGCGCGCTGCGCCTCGCCGCCTTCAACGTGGTTTCGGTGATCACCGGCACCGGCTACGCCACCACCGATTTCGGGCTGTGGGGCGGCTTCGCGGTGGCGGCGTTGTTTTGCATGATGTTCATCGGCGGCTGCGCCGGCTCGACCACCTGCGGGCTGAAGGTCTTCCGCTTCCAGGTGCTCTACGCCGCGGCCAATATCCAGCTCCGCCGGCTGCTGCAGCCCAACGGCGTCTTCATTCCCTATTACAACCGCAAACCGATCAGCGAACAGGTGCTGGCCTCGGTGATGGCCTTCTTCTTCCTGTTCATCCTGTGCTGGGCGGCGCTGGCCATCGGGCTGGGCCTGACCGGGCTGGATTTCCTGTCCGCGACCTCGGGCGCGGCGTCGGCGATCGCCAATGTCGGGCCGGGGCTGGGCGACATGATCGGCCCGGGGGCCAATTTCGCCGAAGTGCCGATCGCCGCCAAATGGATGCTGTCCTTCGGCATGCTGCTGGGCCGGCTGGAGCTATTCACCATCCTGGTGTTGTTGATGCCGAGCTTCTGGCGGGCTTAGGGAAGCCCTCAGCCATCAGCCAGATACTGACGACTGACGGCTGACGGCTGACGGCTGGGAGAAATCAGCCCCACCCAAACACCTGATCAACGAGCCTTGGCAGAAAACCGGGTTAACGGCGGATGCGATTTTCCACCTGTGCGGCCTGTCATAGTAGTTTCCGCGATTTCTTGATCTGGCTCAAGGAACAATCCATCAGGGGTCACTAATGTTTTAGTGTCGCCGCGGGATTCCGCCGCAGCCTGCAATTCAGGGAGATTCGCATTCCCATGAGCATCAGATCCTTTCTGCTTCTGCTCGCGCTGGTGCTCGGCGCCGCGGCCCTGCCCGGGCCGACGCTCGCGGCGGGCGAGGGAGCAACCGCCGGCCAAGTACCGGGCGAATCGCTGGGCAATACCAGCGACGCCGATTTCTGGCGCGCCGTACGCGAGGGCCAGCCGCAAACCATCAGCATTCCCGACAGGGAAGCCGCGGTGCTTATCCAGTCCGAAGGCGAGAACTGGCGCAATATCCGCAACGGGCCGATCTCGACCATCGGCGGCTGGCTGCTTGTCGGCGTCATTATCCTGGTCAGTCTCTATTTCGCCATTCGCGGGCGCATCAGGATTACCGGCGGCAGGTCCGGCAAGCGCATCCAGCGTTTCACCCAGATGCAGCGGGTGGGGCACTGGTTCGTCGCTTCGATGTTCATACTGCTCGGGTCGAGCGGGCTGGTTCTGCTCTATGGCCGCTACGGTCTGCCCTACCTGATCGGCAAGGACGGTTTCGCCACGCTGGCCAGCGCGTCGCTGCAGGCCCACAACCTGTTCGGACCGCTGTTCATCGCCTCGATCGTCGTGTTGTTTTTCACCTTCGTGAAAGGCAACTGGCTCTCAAGGGACGACATCGGGTGGATAGCCAAACTGGGGGGTTTCTTCGGCGGCCATGCCAGTTCGCGGTTCTACAATTTCGGTGAAAAGAACTGGTTCTGGATGTCGATGTCCCTCGGCCTAATACTGTCGGTCAGCGGCATCATTCTCGATTTTCCGGCGCTGCTGGAAGACCGTTACGCCCAGCAACTGGCCCATATCGGCCACGCGGCATCGGCGCTTGTTTTCATTTCCGTCGGCCTCGGCCACATCTATCTCGGCGTGTTTGGCGTCGAGGGCGCGGTGGAAGGCATGACCACCGGCACGGTGGACGCCAACTGGGCGAAGGACCATCACGACCTCTGGTACGAGGAAGTGATGGCTGACGAGGCCGCCAAGGCGGGCGGCGAGTGAAAGGAAGAATGAGGTCATGAGTTTTCTCGAATTCACCGAAGGCCCGCTCTGGTATGTCGCACTCGTGGTGTTCAGCGTCGGCGTGGCCTGGAACATCATCGGCATCCTGGCGATGCGGGTGCGCGGCGACAGCGCGGTGCCGCGCAAATCCCCCGTCGCGGGCGGCATCAAGGCAATCTTCCTGCATATGGCGCCGCATGGGGGGTTCTTCAGCCGCACGGCCTATCACGTGATCGTCGGCTACCTGTTCCATCTCGGCCTGTTCGCGCTGCTGCTGTTCGGATCCTTCCATGTCGCCTTTATCAAGGAGTGGACCGGATTGAGCTGGACGCCTCTGCCGCGCTGGGGCTTCATCATCGCCTCCGAGGTGGCCTTCGCCGGGCTGATCCTGATGTGGATCCGGCGCTGGACCGACCCGATCACAAGGCAGATTTCCGACCGCGACGACCATATCGGCACGGGGCTTACCATGCTGGCCATGCTGACCGGCTGTTTCGCGCTGGGCGAAGCCAGCGACGGCCTGCGCGCCGTCCATATGCTCAGCGTCGAACTGCTGATGCTCTACTTCCCGTTCAGCCGCCTGATGCACGCCTTCACATTCATCTTCAGCCGCTACTTCATGGGCGCGGCCTATGGCAAGCGGGGGTACGTGCCATGAGCAATGTCGCAACACAGGTGATCGACCATTTCGTGAGCCAGGTGGGCGCACAGGCGGCGACCTGGCTGCAGTCCTGCGTCCATTGCGGGGAATGCGCCGAGGCCTGTCACTTCTACGAGGTAACGAAGGATCCGCGCTACACCCCGGCCTGGAAGCTGGAACCCTTCGCCCGGGCCTACCGCGCCCGCAAGGCGCCCTTCGCGGGCGTGCGGCGGGCGCTGGGGCTGGCGAAGGAGCCGGACGAGGCGGAGCTCAACGAATGGCAGGAACTGATCTACGATTCCTGCACCATGTGCGGGCGCTGCACAATGGTCTGCCCGATGGGCATCGACATCGCCTCGCTGGTGGGCCTCGCCCGCAAATCCATGGCGGCCAACGGCATCGGGCCGGAGGATCTGTTCGCGGTGGCCGAGAAGTCCAGGGAAGTCGGCAGCCCGCTGGGCGTCACGCCCGAAAAGATGGAGGAACGCATCGACTGGCTGTCCGACGAGCATGAGGTCGACATCCCGCTGAACAAGGAGAAGGCGGAGGTTCTGCTCACCATCTCATCCATCGAGACGATGAAATATCCGCAATCCATCGTCGCCATGGCACAGGTGCTGAACCATGCCGGGATCGACTGGACCTTCTCGACCAAGGGCTACGAGGCCACCAATTTCGGCGTCCTGTCGGGCAAGGCCGACGTGGCGAAGGTCATGATCGAACGTATCGTCGCGGCGGCCGAATCGGTCGGCGCGAAGACCGTCATCATCCCCGAATGCGGGCACGCATATGGCGCACTGCGCTGGACCGGGGCGATGATGCTGGGCCGTCCCCTGCCCTTCGAGGTCTTTCATATCACCGAGTACCTGGCGATGCTGAAGCGCGACGGGAAGCTGAAGCTGAAACCCATGGACGACGCCATCACCTATCACGACCCCTGCCAGATTTCCCGCCGGGGCGGGGCGACGGAGGCGGCGCGCGAGGTGCTGGACGGCTTCGCCACGGGCTTCCGAGAAATGTCCCCCACCGGCAACGCCAACTGGTGCTGCGGCGGCGGCGGCGGCGTGGCCGCCATCCAGCGGGCGACCCCGCTACGCCTCAAGGTGTTCGAGATCAAGATGAAACAGGTCGAGGATTCCGGCGCCGACATAATGGTTTCCGCCTGCGCCAACTGCCGCCAGACACTGGACGGCGGCAAGGAACACTACAAATGGGACCGCGAAATCGGCAGCCTGGTCGAAATCGTCGCCGACCATCTGGTGAAAGCCTGAATCAAACCTCCCAACTGCCTGAAAACTCAATGGGGCGGGCCCTTGCGCCCGCCCCCTCTTCCTCCCGCTGAAGGGAAATCCGAACTATTCCTCGAACCGCGCCGTATCGCCGGGCAACAACGGTCTTTCCGGCAGGGTCACCTCGGCGGTGAGCTTGCGCCCCTCCCGGAAATATTCGATGCTGATCTTGTCGCCGACCTTGAAGGATCGCACCACGTCGACGACCGTATCGATATCGGTCAGGGGAGTATTGTTTACCTTGGTAATGATATCGCCGCCCATGAGAACCAACCTGAATCCGAAGCGGACCGGTATCACCCCGCCACGCAGTCCGATTTTCTCGGCCGGGCTGCCCGGCTCCACCGTTTCGACGAGCAGCCCTTCCGGTGCGGGATGGCCGAAGGACGATAGCAGCCAGGGCTCTATCACCTGGCCATAGACTCCATGCCAAGGCCGGCTCACCCGCCCCTTCTCGATGAGTTCCGGCAGAACCGCCTTGACGAG
>DAOVHN010000067.1 GCA_030671915.1 Pseudomonadota bacterium | reverse complement strand
CGGTCCGGGACGTTGGTCGGCCCGGGAATCTGCAAAAAATGGCGACCGCTGCGGAAAGTCATTTGGCTTCTCTCAATGATTGTCCGGCCTTGTTTTGTATCCGGCCTTGCCACTGTCAATGTTGCAATGGAAATTTTGCATACAATCGTGATCGGAGCAAGACCCTTGTTCATACATTCGATCTGGCTAGATTTTAGAGTTGCCCTGTGTCAGCGAACACAGCCGTTGAGAATTTTACAAAATTGTATACAAATTCCCCAGAATGCTTGACCGTTTCCTGCAAACGGAGTACCCGGCGATATGCCGAATGAACATGTAGCCGCGACCGCGTTGTTGCGGGACGAATCGGATAGCCCGCTGGCGCGCCGGCTGAGCCGGGAAACGCAAGCCGACATACTGTTCGACCCCTTCAGCCGCGGGCGCTACAGCACGGACGCCTCGATCTACCAGATCATGCCGGTGGGCGTGGTGGTGCCGCGCGGCGTGGAAGACATCCGGACCGCCATCCAGATCGCCCGCGAAGAAGGCGTGCCGGTACTGCCGCGCGGCGCCGGAACCTCGCAATGCGGCCAGACCGTCGGCGAGGCACTGGTCATCGACACCAGCAAACATCTGCGCGACGTGATCTCGCTGGACAAGGAAAACAGGCGGGTCCGCGTGCGTCCCGGCATCGTGCTGGACCATCTGAATGCATATCTGCGGCCGCACGGCCTGTTCTTCCCGGTCGATGTGTCGCCCGCCAACCGCGCTACCATCGGCGGCATGACCGGCAACAACAGTTGCGGCTCGCGCTCCATCCGCTACGGCAACATGGTCCATAACGTACGGTCGATCGAGGCAATCCTCGCCGACGGGACGGAAGCCGTTTTCGGCGCCGCACCGGGAAACATGGCCGAACTGGAAGCGCCGGGGCGCTATATCGAACTGGTTCAGAAAATGCGAGCCCTGGGCCTGCGCGAGGCCGCCGAGATCGACGCGCGCATCCCCAAGCTGCTGCGCAAGGTCGGCGGCTACAATATCGAGACGATCGACCCGGCCGGCCACAACATGGCCAGCCTGCTGGTCGGATCGGAAGGCACGCTCGCCTTTTTCCACGAGATCGAGCTGGATTTGCAGCCAATCCCGGAACACAAGGTCCTGGGCATCTGTCATTTCCCGACCTTCCGCGCGGCCATGGAATCGACCCGGCATATCGTCGAGCTGGACCCGGCGGCGGTCGAACTGGTGGACCGCACCATGATCGACCTGTCCCGCGAAATCCCGATGTTCCGCGCCACCGTCGACAGTTTCGTGCGCGGCGCGCCGGACTCGCTGCTGCTGGTCGAATTCGCCGGCGACGATCTTGAGGCGCAGAAACGCGGCCTCGCCCGGCTGGTCGAACTGATGGGCGACCTGGGCTATCCGGACGCCGTTGTGGAGGTGACCGATCCCGCCTTCCAACGCGACGTCTGGGAGGTCCGCAAGGCCGGGCTGAACATCATGATGTCGATGAAGGGCGAGGGGAAACCGGTTTCCTTCATTGAGGATTGCGCCGTGCCGCTGGAGCATCTGGCCGACTATACCGAGCGCCTGAACGGCGTGTTCGAGAAACATGGAACAAGCGGCACCTGGTACGCCCACGCTTCGGTCGGCACGCTGCACGTACGCCCGGTCCTGAACATGAAGGAGGGTACGGACGTACGCAAGATGCGCGAAATCGCCGAGGAAGCCTTCGCCATGGTGCGCGAATACAAGGGCTCGTTCTCGGGCGAGCATGGCGACGGGCTGGTGCGCTCCGAACATCTTGAGACCATGTACGGGTCCAAAATCGCCCGCGCCTTCGAAAACGTGAAAGACGAATTCGACCCGGCCGGCCTGTTCAACCCGGGCAAGATCGTACGCCCCTCGAAGATGGATGACCGTTCGCTGTTCCGTTACCCGCCGGGCTACGCGCCGCGGCCAATGGAGACCGCGCTGGACTGGTCGGAATGGGGCGGGTTTCCCGCGGCGATCGAGATGTGCAACAACAACGGCACCTGCCGCAAGGCCAGCCCCGGCGTCATGTGCCCCTCCTACCGCGCCACCGGCGACGAGATCCATGTCACCCGGGGGCGCGCCAACGCGCTGCGCCTAGCGATCACCGGGCAGTTGGGGCCGGATGCGCTGACCTCGCCGGAAATGAAGGCGGCGATGGATCTGTGCCTGAGTTGCAAGGGCTGCAAGCGGGAATGCCCGACCGGCGTCGACATGGCGCGCATGAAATACGAATTCCTGGCCCAGTGGCGGCGCAAACACGGGCTGAGCCTGCGCGACCGCCTGGTCGCCTTCATGCCGCGCTATGCGCCCTGGGCGGCGCGGATCGGCCCGTTGTTGAACCTGCGCAACCGGATCGGACTGCTGGCGACGCTGGGCGAATGGATCACGGGTTTCAGCGCGCGGCGCAAGCTGCCCGAATGGCGCCGCGACTGGTTCCGCCACGACCAGCCGGCCGCCGGGCCGGAGAGCGGCCGCGAGGTCGTGCTGTTCGTCGACAGCTTCAATACATGGTTCGAGCCGGAAAACGCCCGCGCCGCCGTGAAAGTGCTGGCCACCGCCGGCTATCGCGTCCATATCGCCCGCGCGCCCGAGGGCGGCCGGCCGCTCTGCTGCGGGCGGACCTTGCTGGCGGCAGGCCTGGTCGACGAGGCCCGCGCCGAAGCAAGCCGCATGATAGAGGCGCTGCGACCCTGGGTGGACAAGGGCGTGCCGGTTGTCGGGCTGGAGCCGTCCTGCCTGTTCTCGCTTCGCGACGAATTCAAGGCGATGCTGCCGGGCGAGGAGAGTGCGAAGCTGGCCGAACTGGCCATGCTGTTCGAGGAATTCGTCGCCCGCGAGGCGGAAGCCGGGCGCTTCGATCTGGATTTGGAACCCGTCTCCGGCGGCAAGGCGCTGCTGCACGGACATTGCCACCAGAAGGCGTTCGGCACGATGGGACCGGTCGAAAAAACCCTGTCGCTGGTACCGGGCTTGAACGTGGAAACCATTGAGTCCACATGTTGCGGGATGGCCGGCACCTTCGGCTACGAGGCCGAACATTACGACCTGTCGGTAAAAATTGGCGAAATGGACGTACTTCCGGCAGTGCGCGCAGCGGAAAATGACGTTATGATAGTGGCCGACGGTATTAGTTGCCGGCATCAGATCAGGGATGGCACGGCGCGGCAGCCGATCCATGTCGCACGGGTGCTGGCAGGCGCCTTGCGTAGGAGATGAGGGAATGACGGCATGACCGAGAACAGTTGGCAGAGGATGGAGACGGCGGACGAAGAAGCGACAGAGCGCCGGTCGCGCCGGCCGCTGCATGAGGCGGCGGCGGAGCGCCTGCGCGACATGATCGTCGAGGGCGATCTGGCGCCGGGCGAGCGCATCACGGAACAATCCCTGTGCGACCGCATGGGCCTATCGCGCACGCCACTGCGCGAGGCCATCAAGACGCTGACATCCGAAGGCCTGATCGTTTTGCAGCCGAACCGGGGGGCGACCGTCGCGTCGTTGAGCCTGGACGATATCGAGGACACGTTTCGTGTTATCGGCGCCCTGGAAGCGCTGGCCGGGGAACTGGCCTGCGCCAACCTGCGCAATGACGACGTCGCCGAAATCCGCGTACTGCACTACCAGATGGCCCTGCACAGGGCGCGCGGCCAACGGCTGGAATATTTCAATCTGAACCAGAGAATCCACGACAGGATCGTCGAGTTATCGGGCAACGCCGTGTTGCTGGAGATCCACAAGCGGCTGGGCGGCCGCATCCGCAGGCACCGTTTCGCCGCAAACCTGGCGCCGGAACGCTGGGACCAGGCGATCCGTGAGCATGAGGAAATGCTGGAGGCGCTGGACGAGCGCGACGGCAAAAAGCTGGCTGAAGTCTTGCGCCGGCATCTCGACAACAAGCGCGCGGCAGCCGAAAACGCGACCGCGACCGAACGCCAGGATCCTGCGGATTAACCTTTTACCAACCCGAATCATGCTGAATGTCAGGATCGTTGAAATGACATTCCGGAGTATGGGCCATGGTCGGAATTCGCTACCGCTTTCCCACACGCCACGCGGCAATACTGCTGTTGG
Organism: Pseudomonadota bacterium; assembly: GCA_030671915.1. Classification (GTDB taxonomy): domain Bacteria; phylum Pseudomonadota; class Alphaproteobacteria; order UBA8366; family JADFVY01; genus JADFVY01. The sequence continues at coordinate 4,629 of DAOVHN010000067.1, read as the reverse complement.
CCGCAATATTCCTTGCAGCCTGCGGCAGCGACAATAAACCCCGGCGATCAGGGGGCGCGGCGCCTGCCGTCAGCCTCGCTTCGACGGGCCAGGCCAAGGCGCCTCCGACAGACATTCCCTACAAGCTGGGCAGGCCCTATACGGTGGCGGGCGTGCGCTATGTGCCGCGCGACGACCGGTCTTACGACCGCACCGGCATGACCTCATGGTACGGCAAGGATTTCCACGGCAGACCCACCGCCACCGGCCGCAAATTCAATATGTACGAGATGACGGCGGCCCACACGACATTGCCCACCGGCACCCAGGTAAGGGTCGCCAACCTGGCCAACGGCCGCTCGGTCATCGTCGTTATCGCCGACCGCGGCCCCTTCAGCAAGAAGCGCATCATCGACCTGTCCTACGCGGCGGCGAAGCATCTCGGCTTCGTTAAGCAGGGCACGGCGAAGGTTCGCGTCACCTATCTGAGGCCCGCCCGCCAAGGCTGAGCTATCCGGCGCGGCCGGGACCGAAACAATATCCCTAAATTCGTTCAGGAATTGTTCAGAAAACAACTGCTATGGTCGTTTTATCACAAACGGACCATATCCCGGCTTGCATTAGGCAGGAGCAGCCGAGGGCGCCGGGCAGCAATGGAGGGGAACAATGTCTCGATATTTCATCACCGGCCGCGTGGCCGCAATCGCAATCGTCGCCACGCTGGCAACGACAGCCGCCGCACAGGCACAGAAACTCGTCGCCGAGCCCTATCCCGGATCGGTCGCCGACTCGAACGCCCGCAGGGTGACGGCGCCGAGGGTCGTTTATTACAGCATGGATCCGCCGGAAAAGGTGCTGGCGTTCTACAAAATCCCGGCGGGCCGGGCGAAGGAGCTTGAATCGGGCGTCGTCGTCACGCTGATGAGGGCCGACGAGTCCGGCCAAATAATGCCGGATAAGGCCCCAGTCGGGGCCGGCGGGTTATACGGCATGGGTGTCGGCATAACAATCCAGGCCGTCGTGCCCGAGGCCAGATGCGGCAGCGGAAATGCCATTCTGACCAGTCTGGAGGGATACACCGCCATCTGGGGACGCGGTCAGGCGGACGTGAAGAAGGCCTGCGCGAAATACGGCCATCTGGACGTCGCGGTCTATCCGGCGGACGAGACCGGCAAGGACCGGGGAGCGGTCATCGAGGACGAATTCGACCGCGAGATGGACCAGAATCTCGAGCAGGATGAGGTCAAGCAGGAAGATCTGACTAAACAACTCCAGGAGGCCGCAATGAAGGGCGATATGAACGAGGTCCGGCGGTTGACGAAGGTGCTACGGGGCGATGGCGACACCGTGACCCTCGGCCGGAAGGACCGCTGGGACGAGGCGATGGCCTATCTGGAGCGCATGGACGCGATCGATTACCGGACGCGGATCGCCATCGACCGCCATCCGTCGAACTGGACCGCCGAGGATTTCGCGCCGAACCAGTAGGCGCCCGCGAGAGAGCAAGTCGCTGACAAGGGGGAGTAACGGATATGAATTTTAAACGTATCGTTACACTGGCCGTGGCCGGCGCGCTGCTGGCGGCGCAACCCGCCGCTGCCGGCGAGGACGCCACGCGCTTCAAGGAAGTCGAAACATGGGAGGGCAGTTTTTTCTTCGAAATCGCCACTACCAGCACGCTGCCAGGCGGCATGGAAGTCGAGATTTTCGAGAAAGTCAAAGGCAGCGTCTCCGTGTCGCGCGCGACGATCGACCCGACGGGCCGGCAACTGGATTGGGAGGGCACGTCACGGATAGACCTGTCGATGACCGGCAGGAAGCAAATGAATATGGGCGAGATGTCCGGCGACATTCAAGGGTCGGGGAGAGACAGCGGCGAAGGCAAGGCGTCGCTGTCGATCGATACGGTCGCTGGCACCTATACCCTGAAGCTCGGCAAGCTGAAATATAAAGGCGAATGGTCCGGCACGATTCAGGCCGGCGATCAGGTAACGCCATACAACGAAACGCAGCGCGCAAAAGTAAGGCCGCAGGTAAAGAAACGCCCCCTGCCCGCCAGCGGGCTGGCGCTAAAGGACTCGGGAACCATTCAGTTCGATGCCGGGATGGGCACGATCACGACGAAATTCCGTATCGCCCTGAACACCGACGATGAGCAGGAAGAGCCCAAGGTCGTGACCAACGTACCAAAATGCAAATGCGTCTATCCGGCGCGCGGCAAGACGGAGAAGGAAACGCTTATCGTCCAGGCTCGGGTGGAGAACGGCGACGGTGGGAAATTCGTTTCCTTCCAGGTGGAGCCCGAAGGCAAGAAACCCGAATATCGAGAGAGTCTTCTGGATACCGAGGCGGACCTGTATCTCGACTTCGACCAGACCACCGGCCCGGTTACGGTTACCGCCGTCTACGAGTAAGGCGGCGAGACATACGAGAGCGAATCGCAACGCATCCAGTTCTGTTTCATCGAGGAAATGGCGTTCAAACATAACGGCGAACTGACCGACAAAACCGACCTGTCGTTTAACACGGGCGGAGATTTCGAGATCGAGGCCCTCTCGCGGGTAACGGTGAACGGAAGCCTGGTTGGGCCGAAGGACGTCACCTGGGACATGGAAAATATCGGCAGCGGCCGGAAGGAACGCTTCGACATGGAGGGCGGACGGCTACGAGCCACCATGCTGCGCCGGATGCCCGTGGCCAACGGCAAATTCGGCCCGAACGCCCTGACGCTGAAGCCCAACAACCCGGACTGCGAGTGCGAACTGAAACGCGAGATGCGCGCCTTTTTCACCTCCAGTTCCAAGGTGCACCCAGGCAAGGGATCCGGCGCCACCCCGAACTGGTTCTATTACTGGATGCAGACCTCGGCCAGCGGGGGACTGCATGCGGAATACACGCCGGTTCTGCAAGCCCAAGGGTTGGGCGGCGCCTCGATGAGCGTTGGCGGACGGTACAACTACACAAGCGACACCGTTTATCTGAGTGACAAGATTATCGACAAGGTGTGTGCTACGCGCTCGCCGGAAACCGGCGGCGGCAACTCTAAGGGCATTGACTGCTTTGCCGAGATCATCCAACACGAAAACCAGCACAAGACAGAACGCTGGGCCTGGTGGGGCGGGACGGACCCGACGGCGCTGAGTTTCATGGCGCGCATGCAACAAGACGCCGCCAAGGATCTGGTCCCGGACGAGGTGGAGGAGCAACTCGCTGGAACGCGTGGCTGCAAGAGCAACGATCCGACCTCCTGCAGCAGCCGGCCCGACGGGAGCCTACTCGACATCGAGATGGACGCCTACAACGTCGGCTGGTCCTGGCAGCGTAACGCAGCCGATGCCGAGGATTGGTCCTGCGGCCGCAGCAAGCAATGGACCGGCGGGCCCTGCTACGGGCAGTAGGAGTCCGCGCTTTTACGTCCGTTTCAATGCCTTACGGACGGCCGCGATCTGATCCTCGATCGAAATCGGGCATTCGGTCGTGACCTCCAGCGCGCGGTCTTCGTAGACATCGGCGCTGTCGTTTTCCGCGGCCCATTTATCGACGACGATGTCGCGTTCCCCGATCATGGCGCGGATCTGCGGGCGGAACAGGATCATCATGTTCGTGACCCAGATATTGACAGCCCAGGACGGCCGCACATGGTCGATCTGGAAATAGCTGAGCATCCGGATCACGTCACTGGCCTTGTACCAGACCTCGCCCGTCACCCAGCGGTTGGTGGTGAACAGCTTGATCGGATCGCCCTGCTTGTCGCAGGAAATGGCGACCAGATGGCTCAGCGCGTCGTTTTCCCCCTCCGGCGCCGTGAAATCCGGCACGGCCGCGGGTTCGATGCCCGGCGGCATGCCCTTGGGGCGAAGGAATGTATGAAAATGGCCGTGCTCTCCGGTGCGCTCGTCCTTTGGATGGGCGTGATAGTAATATTGCGCGTTGCTGCGCGGATCGAATACATCGCCGTCGGGATAATGATTCCACTCATAGAATGTCGCGCTGTCGTTCAACAGTTCGCCGACGACATTATCGCCGGTATTCCCAAGAACGCATATGGATTCAAGCACTTTACCGCCAGCCTCGAGCATTGCCTCGAGCTCGCCCCGCGGAAGACTGCTGAAATCGATGGGTCCGGCATCCGTCATGGCAATATATCCCTTCTATTTATCGGGATTTTTATCAGGACAGCCGACCATCTGCCAGTCACCATTTATTGAACCGCCACGGCGTACCCGCCGCGCACCAGGCGGAAGCCGATAAGGATATGTTTCAGGGTCGCCGGGCGGCTGTGGCGCGCGGCGGGCCGGCAGACCCCGCAACCCTTGTCGTCCCACGAGCCGCCCTTGACGATGAAGCGGCCGCCGGCGGCCGCCGCAGCCGTCCATTCATAGACCTGGCCCGCTGCATCCAGCATGCCGTAAGGGCTGATCCCGGACAGAATTCCGCCCGCGACCGTGGTGTCGAACGGCCCCGCGTCGTTGCTGTTCAGGCGCGCCGGGTCGAACTCCTCGCCCCAGGGGAAGCGCCTGCCGTAAACGCCGCGGGCCGCCTTTTCCCACTCGGCCTCGGTGGGCAGCCGCCAGTTTTCACCTGTCTTCAAACTAAGCCACGCCGCGAAAGCCGTGGCGTCGGTATGGCTGACCAGCACCACCGGATGCT
>DAOVHN010000367.1 GCA_030671915.1 Pseudomonadota bacterium | reverse complement strand
GTCCTGATGGGCGGATGGTCGGCCGAGCGGGAAATTTCCCTGATCAGCGGCAAGGCCTGCGCCGATGCCCTGGAAGCGCGCGGCCACGAGGTGACGCGCGTCGATTTGCGGCGCGACCTCTCGGCCCTGCTCGCCGCGATGGCGCCGAAGCCCGCTGTGGTGTTCAACGCCTTGCACGGCCGCGGGGGCGAGGACGGCAATATCCAGGCGATACTGAATATCCTGGGCGTGCCCTACACCCATTCCGGCCTGCTGGCCTCGGCCGTCGCCATGGACAAGGCGATGGCCAAGAAGCTGTTCGAGGCCGAGGGCATCCCCTGCCCACCGGGCGAGGTGGTTACGATCGAAAAGCTGCGGGCCGGCGACGTGATGGATCCGCCCTATGTGGTCAAGCCGAACGACGAGGGATCGAGCGTCGGCGTGCATGTGGTGCAGCCAGGCGACAACGAGTTGCCGCTGGACGACCTGAAGGCCGGCCGGCCCGTGCTGGTGGAAAAATACATCGCCGGGCGCGAACTGACGGTTTCCGTCATGGGCGGCCGCGCGCTGGCGGTGACCGAATTGCGCCCGCATCAGGGCTTCTACGACTACACGGCCAAATATACCGACGGCAAGACGACTCACCTGTGCCCCGCGCCGATATCGGACGAGGTGGCGCAAAAGGCGATGGATTACGCGGTGACGGCGCACAAGGCGTTGGGCTGCCGCGGCGTTAGCCGCGCGGACTTCCGCTACGACGATACGCAAAAGGATCCGGGCGATCTTTACATGCTGGAGGTCAATACCCAGCCCGGCATGACGCCACTGTCGCTGGTGCCCGAACAGGCGGCCCATGCCGGTATCTCGTTCGAGGATCTCATGGATTGGATGGTGGAGAACGCAGCATGCGACAGTTGACCCTCCCCTCTCTCTATCCGCGCAGGAAGGCGGGAAAGGCGAAGCCGGCGGCCGGAAAGGGCGCGCGCCGCGCCCCCAGTCGCCGCAAGGCCTCGCTGAAGCGGCGCATGCCGGCCTGGGCGGCACGCGCCTTGCGGCCCGCGATCATCGGTTCGATCGCCGTAATCCTGCTGTCGGGCGGGGTCGCGGCATGGCGCAGCGGCGGGATCGCCGCGCTGGGCGAGGCGGCCGGCGAGTCGATACTGGCCTGGAGCGGGTCGGCGGGCATCGCGATCGACAACGTGCTTGTCGAAGGCCGCGAAAAAACATCGGCGGAGATGATTCTGGCGGCGCTGGAAGTGGAGCGCGGCATGCCGCTTTTCGCCTTCTCGCCGGACCGGGCGCGCGACCGGTTGCTCGCGCTTGGCTGGGTCAGGGACGCGCGGATAGAACGGCGCCTGCCGGACACGATTTTCGTCGACCTGGTGGAACGGCGGCCGGCGGCGATCTGGCAGAACAAGGGCAAGTTCGCCCTGGTCGACGAAACCGGTGCGGTAATCGGCGCCGAGGATATCGGGCAATACGGCGACCTCAAGGTGATCGTCGGCGCGGACGCGCCGGAAAATTTTGCCGAACTGTTCGACATGCTGGAAAGCCAGCCGGAGCTGAAGGAACGGGTCGTGGCGGCGATTCGTGTCGGCTTGCGGCGCTGGAACGTGAAGCTGGACAACGACATGACCGTGCTGCTGCCCGAGGACGGTATCGAGGAAGCCTGGGCGACGCTGGCGGCTGCGGCCGTGGAAAGCGAATTGCTGGAACGCAACGTCACCCGGATTGATTTGCGCATGCCCGACCGGGTGACGGTGCGCCGCGCGCCGGACCCGCAAGGCGCCGGCGACAAGGGTGTCTGAAACGTAATGACGGAACAGGGAAAGAACGGAGGAACAAGGTGGCGCGACGCGATCTGATAGCAGCGCTCGATATAGGGTCCAGCAAGGTCTGCTGTTTCATCGGCAGGCTGGACGGGGACGGGCGCGTCCAGATTACCGGGATCGGCCACCAGGCCAGCCAGGGGATCAAGGCCGGCGCGATCGTCGATATGGACGCGGCCGAGGAAGCAATCATGGCTACGGTCAACACCGCCGAGCGCATGGCCGGCGAGACCGTGCGCGACGTGGTGGTGGGTATCGCCGGCGGCCAGCCCGCGAGCCGCCTGATCGACATGCAGACCGCCGTTAACGGTGGGCCGGTGCGCGATGCCGACCTGCGGCGGCTGCTCTATGGCGGCATGCCCGAGGCCGAGCCGGACCGCACCCTGCTGCATGCCATTCCCGTCGGTTACAGCATCGACGGATCGAACGGTATCCGCGACCCACGCGGCATGCACGGCCAGACCCTGGCTGTTCACGTCCATCAGGTCACGGCGGCCGCAAGCGCCGTGCGCAACGTTACGACCTGCGTCGAGCGCTGCCATCTGAATGTCAGCGAGGTTGTGGCCAATCCTTACGCGGCGGGCCTGGCCGCGCTGGTCAGCGACGAGACCGAACTTGGGGTTACCGTCATCGACATGGGCGGCGGCGCCACCTCGATCACGGTTTTCGTGGAGGGGTCGCCGGTTTTTACCGACAGCGTGCCGGTTGGCGGCATCCATGTCACCAACGACATCGCGCGCGGGCTGGCCACCCCGCTGGCCCATGCGGAACGGCTGAAGACCCTGCATGGCAGCGCCCTGCCCTCGCCCAGCGACGACCGCGAAACCGTGATCGCGCCGCAAATCGGCGAAGACGACGGCAGCGAGCCCAATCATGTACCGAAATCCTTCCTGGTCAGCATCGTCGCGCCGCGGATCGAGGAGACGCTGGAACTGGTGCGCGCCAGACTGGAGGCGGGCGGCGCATCCCAGATTGCCGGCCGCCGCGTGGTGCTGGTCGGCGGGGCCTGCCAGCTTCCCGGCGTGCCCGAACTGGCGGCGCGCATTCTGGACAAACAGGTGCGCCTCGGCCGCCCCGCCTATGTCGGCGGGCTGGCGACGGCGACCAACGGCCCGGCCTTCGCGGCCTGCGCCGGGTTGATGCGCTATTCGGAAGAGGAAACCGGCGATTTACGCGCCCATACGGCGCCGCGCCCGCCCGCGGGAGACGGCTTTCTCGCCCGTCTTGGGCCGCTGGCCCGCGTTGGAGGATGGCTACGTGAGAATCTTTAATAACGAGAATTCCCCAGGGAACGAGAGAGCGACCCGCGTCGGCATGTGCCGTCGCACCCCGGCACACCGATCGTAGGAGGCAATTATGACGATCAATCTGATGACACCGAGGCAACAAATGGACTTCAAACCCCGAATATCCGTAATCGGCGTTGGCGGCGCCGGCGGTAACGCCGTCAACAACATGATCCGCGCCAATCTGGAGGGCGTCGATTTCCTTGTCTGCAACACCGACGCACAGGCCATGACGCAGACCGTGTGCGAGCGCAAGCTGCAGTTGGGCGCGGACCTGACCCAGGGCCTCGGCGCGGGCTCGAAGCCCGATGTCGGCAGGGCCGCGGCCGAAGAATCGCTCAACGAATTGATGGAGCTGCTGGCCGGCAATCATATGGTCTTCGTCACCGCCGGCATGGGCGGCGGCACCGGTACCGGGGCTGCCCCGGTGATTGCAAGGGCCTGCCGCGAGCAGGGCATGCTGACCGTCGGCGTGGTCACCAAACCCTTCCTGTTCGAGGGGCGCCAGCGCATGAAGCTGGCGGATGCGGGCATCGACGAGTTGCAACAGCATGTCGATAC
>DAOVHN010000725.1 GCA_030671915.1 Pseudomonadota bacterium | reverse complement strand
GCCATCAACGTGGAACCGGCGTTGAGCCATTTCGGCGGCATCGTCCCCTGCGGCATCGCCGACGAGAATCTGGGCGTAACCTCGCTGGTAGACCTCGGCCTGCCGGTGACGATGGAAGACCTCGACAACACCCTGATGGCGACGTTCGGGGAGGTGTTCGGGGACAAACCTTAGCCACGACTTCCTGCGAAAAGTTTGTACAGCCTCGATATAGGCCGGGACAGAACCCACTATTACTTACCCCGGAACGGGCTTTGGCTCTCCCAGCCGGCCATTGCGCGCCCGTTCCATTGCACCCTCACGCTCCCGCTCATTCACGCCCGCGTCATTCGTCGCCGCGATCTCCTCGATGCGCAGGCGTTCAATCCGCGGGATGGCCATGCCGGCCGCCTTCATGCCTTCCAGGCGCGCCCACAGGGCTCTCTTCTTGCGAACCTGATGGGGTTGGAAGTTATCCAGGTCCCGGAAATCGATGGGGCGCACGATTGTCAACGCGCCGTCCGCGACCGCCCGTTCGAGCAATTGTCTGCCCGTCCCGGTGCGGGCGAAGACGGCGTTGAACCCCTCGTCCTCGCCCACCGGCCCCCCGCCCGGCCAGCAATCTGCGGAGACCAGGTCGGCCGACTCGCCGATGGCGTCGGGGCAGATCTTGCAGCGCGGCTGAATGCGCCAACCCACCTCGTCGCCCCACATATCCTCATAGGTCAACTCGAAGTTTCGACCATCCTTCGTTTCTATTCGGGTCGGGCCTGGATTGCCGTGGCCGCGATAGCGGAACATGGTCAGATCCCGCTCCGCCACGCCGAGGCCGTCCAGAACATCGGACGACTTACCCAGATCGGAGGCGCCGCCGCAGACCAGCGTCAGGCAGTATCGCACCAGTCCGCGCGCCCTTTTGTCCCGCGCCATCGCGCGCCGAACCGCGCCGATATCGCAGGGCTTGGCAATGACGGCAAAGGGACGGCCCTGGGAAAGAACCCTGTCAAAATCGGCCAGCACGGCGGCGGGGCCATAGCGCGAGGCGGCCGACGCCAACACATCTTCCGGCGTTTCGCTAACGGTTGCGACGCTGCGCATGGGCGCATCGGGCGAGGCCTTAACATGCAGGATCGCCTCGACCTCGCCGGTGCGCAGCAGATACTGTCCCAGCGCCGTCAGCACGCCACCCGCAGCCCCGCGAAAGCGAACTTCCGGATCCGCCGCATGGGCAATCGCCATCGTCGCCGGCAGGGCAGGGCCCCAGATCGGGTCGGTTTCGGCGTCCGCGGGGATGCTCGACGGGTCGGCTCCCTCGATCCCGGTTCCCGGACAAACGGCGTTAATCGCCGCGAGGTCTTCGTCGCAAAGCATTCCCGTGACGACCGGGCGTTCGCGGCCTTCGGGCGTCGTGACCATGCTGATCCTGTCCGCCCCGGCCATGGCCCGACAGAGGCCGCAGCCGATGCAGAGGCCCCCGGTTACGATATCGTCGATCTTCAGCATTTGCCGTTCCTCGCGCCTTGCGCGCCGTGAAGCGATGCGGGCAATATAGCCCGCTGTTTCGGCGAAAGGTGGGAAAGAACCATGGCAGACCAAATCGGCAACCGGGAAATCGCCTATATGCCGGTGAACGAGCTTCATAAGCTTTATCGCCGCAAGGAACTAAGCCCGCGGAGCACCGTGAAGGTGGCGTTTGACCG
>DAOVHN010000766.1 GCA_030671915.1 Pseudomonadota bacterium | reverse complement strand
TCGCCGCCATGTCTTTCAGATAGACGGTCGCCTGCAGCAACCGGCTCTTGTCGCTTCCCGCGTCTTCGAGGGTTTTGTCCAGCGCCATCAAGGCCTGCCGGGTTTGCTCGGATATACCCGCCGCCGCCGACGTCGTGTCGGTCGCAACGGCATAGACCAGCCCATTGTGCACAGCCGCACGGGATCGCCCCCTGGATGTTCCGGCAATTCGCGTGATCGTCATGATTTTTCGTTCCCGGATGTGGAATTCGAGGGAAGCACAGCTTATCCCATTCTACCCTGCCCCCCTACTCCCAGCGGGCGAGGCGCCAGATTTCGTCGAATTCGTCGCGGGTGATTTCGTGGGCTTCGCAGTTCGGGCTGGCGGACAGTTCCTCGATCGCCGGCATCGGCAGGGCGCCGAGGGTGGTTTTGCCCGACGAACGCTTTTCGTTGGCATAGCCGAAGCTGCCGTCGGCGAACAGCTCCACCTTGCGGATTTCCATCCGGTCCCTCTCCATTTCGCAATAGAAGGCGACCGGCCGGTTTTCCGAATCGTGGCTCCAATGAACCTTCAGGTAGATCATTCCCAACCCCTCCGAAACAGCCCGGGCGCAGGGGGGCGCCCGAAAGCCGCAACTTCGACTAGAGCCGATCCGGGTTGATTGGAATCGCCTTTGGCGATCCAACAACACGGTGAATCGGCTCTATCTTTAGTGTCGAGCGGATTCACGCGATTGATCGTGAGTGCGATCAATCACGATCCACATCTAGGCGGAGAATAAGGGGAAATTCGCTTACCGGAGGTTAACGGCGTCTATTCCGCCGCCTCGTCCTCGGTGCTTCCGAGCGAGCGGCCCTGGTCGAACTGCAGTTTGGCAAGGCGGGCGTAGAGGCCGCCGGCGGCCGCCAGTTGTTCGTGGGTGCCCTCGTCGACAATCGTCCCCCGGTCCAAGACCGCGATGCGGTCGGCCTTCAGGACGGTGGCCAGGCGGTGGGCGATGACGATGGTGGTGCGACCCTCCATCAGATGTTCCAGCGCTTCCTGCACCAGGCGTTCGGATTCGGCGTCCAGCGCGCTTGTGGCCTCGTCCAGCAGCAGCACCGCGGGGTCGCGCAGGATGGCGCGGGCGATGGCGATGCGCTGGCGCTGGCCGCCGGAGAGCTTCACCCCGCGCTCGCCGAGATGGCTTTCGAAGCCTTCCGGCAGGCGGTCGAGGAATTCGGTGGCCGCCGCCGCCTCGGCTGCGGCGCGCACTTCCTCGTCGCCGGCGTCCGGGCGGCCATAGCGGATATTGTCCCAGGCGTCGGCGGCGAAGATCACCGGGTCCTGCGCCACCAGGGCGAAACGGCCGCGCACCGCCGTCGGGTCGGTATCGCGCAGGTCGACGCCGTCCAGCCTGACCGTCCCCTCGGTCGGGTCGTAGAAGCGCAGCAGAAGCTGGACGATGGTGGTCTTTCCGGCGCCGGACGGCCCCACCAGCGCCACGGTCTCGCCGGGGCTGACAGTAAGGTTCAGCCCGTTCAGCGCCGGGATCTCGGGGCGCGATGGATAGTTGAAGCGGACATTTTCGAACCGC
>DAOVHN010000671.1 GCA_030671915.1 Pseudomonadota bacterium | reverse complement strand
GCCATGAAGCTCGCGACATTGAAGAACGGCATGCGCGACGGCGAACTGGTCGTCGTCTCGCGCGACCTTTCCCGCTACGTGCCGGTGCCGGACATGGTAACAACCCTGCAGGGTGCCCTGGACCGCTGGGAATCGATGGAAGCACCCTTGCGTGACGTCTATCACGAACGCAATGCCGGCGGCCGGCGCGACGCCCGGCCCTTCGACCAGGCGCAGGCCATGTCGCCCCTGCCCCGCGCCTATCAATGGGCCGACGGATCGGCCTACGTGAATCATGTGGAACTGGTGCGCAAGGCGCGCGGGGCGGAGATGCCGGAAAGCTTCTGGACCGAACCGCTGATGTATCAGGGCGGGTCCGATCGCTTCCTGGGCCCACGCGACGGTATCCGCATGGAGTCGGAGGATTGGGGCATCGATTTCGAGGCGGAAGTCGCGGTGATAACCGGCGACGTGCCGATGGGCGTCTCCGCCGAGGCCGCGCGCGGCCATATCAAGCTTATCGCCCTGGTCAATGACGTGAGCCTCAGGAACCTGATCCCCGGTGAACTGGCCAAGGGTTTCGGCTTCTTCCAGTCAAAGCCGGCCAGCGCCTTCTCGCCCGTCGCCGTCACTCCCGACGAGCTGGGCGAGGCCTGGGACGGCGCGGTGGTCCATCTGCCTTTGGTCACCCATCATAATCGCGAGCCGTTCGGCAAGGTGGATTGCGACGTGGACATGACCTTCGATTTCCCCACGCTAATCGCCCATGCGGCGAAAACGCGGTCGCTCTGCGCGGGGACGATCGTGGGTTCGGGCACTGTCTCCAACCGTGACCGCGGCAAGGGCTCAAGCTGCCTCGCGGAAAAACGCATGCTCGAGACCATCGAGCATGGGGCGCCGAAGACCCCCTTCATGCGCTTCGGCGACCATGTGCGAATCGAGATGTTCGACGCGGACGGCAAGTCGATCTTCGGGGCCATCGACCAGCGGGTCGAGCCCTACAAGTCGCGCTGACAAAACCATGCTGAAGACTTACGACTATCCCGAGTTCGAATTCCACCAGTCCGCCGGCCAGAAGAGCGGCGAGACGCGGCGCCATCCGGTAGTCATCGTCGGTGGCGGGCCGGTCGGACTGTCGGCGGCGATCGACCTGGCGGTCCAGGGTCTGGCCGTGGTGGTGCTGAACGAGGGCAAGACCGTCAGCACTGGCAGCCGCGCGGTCTGCTACGCCAAGCGCTCGCTGGAGATCTGGGACCGGCTGGGCTGCGCCGGCCCGATGGTCGACAAGGGCGTGATCTGGAAGACCGGCAAGCTGTTCCGCCGCGACCGGGAGATTTATAAATTCGACCTGCTGCCCGAGGCGGGCCACAAGATTCCCGCCTTCATCAACCTGCAGCAATATTACCTCGAGGAATTTCTGGTTCGCCGGGCCGAGGCGCTGGGCGTGGACATCCGCTGGCACGAGAAGGTGACCGGGGTCGAGCCGGCGGCAGATCACGTACGGCTCGCGATCGAGACGCCCCAGGGATCATACGCGCTGGAGGCCGACTGGCTGATCGCCGCCGACGGCGCGCGCAGCTTCACCCGCCGCGCCCTGGGCCTGGAATTCAAGGGTCAGGTCTTCAACGACCGCTTCCTGATCGCCGACGTGGTGATGAAGGCGAATTTCCCGCCCGAGCGCTGGTTCTGGTTCGATCCGCCCTTCCATCCCCGGCAATCGACGCTGCTGCATATGCAGGCCGACAATGTCTGGCGCATCGATTTCCAGCTCGGTGCCGATGCCAACCCGGAGGAGGAGAAGCAGCCGGAGCGCGTCATCCCGCGGCTCAAGGCCATGCTGGGTGAGGATACCCAATTCGATCTGGAATGGGTGTCGGTCTATACCTTCCAGTGCCGCCGGCTGGACCGGTTC
>DAOVHN010000790.1 GCA_030671915.1 Pseudomonadota bacterium | reverse complement strand
TGGCCGAGACATGCAGCCCGCCCTTGTGGGCGAAGGCGGCCTCGCCGACATAGGCCTGGTGGCGATTGGGAATCCGGTTCAGCCGGTCGTCGAGCAGGCGCGAGACATGGGTCAGCTTGCGCAGCCCCTCCTCCGTCACGCCGGTCTCGTAGCCCAGCTTCAGCACCAGGGTCGGGATCAGCGAGCAGAGATTGGCGTTGCCACAGCGTTCCCCCAGCCCGTTCAGCGTACCCTGGATCTGCCGCGCCCCGGCCCGGATGGCAGCGAGGCTGTTGGCGACGGCGTTTTCGGTATCGTTATGAGCATGGATCGCCAGATGGCTGCCGGGAACATGGGCCGTCACCTCGCCAACGATGCGCTCCACCTCATCGGGCAGCGTGCCGCCATTGGTGTCGCACAGCACCACCCAGCGCGCGCCGCTGTCGTATGCCGCCTTGATGCATTGCAGGGCATAGTCCGGGTTGGCCTTGTAGCCGTCGAAGAAATGCTCGGCGTCGTACATCGCCTCGCCCTTGCGCTGCTTCGACAGGGCGATCGAGTCGGCGATCATGGAAACATTTTCCTCGCGCGGAATTTCCAGCGCCACATCGACATGGAAATCCCAGCTCTTGCCAACGAGACAGACCGCGCCGGTCGTCCCGCTGAGCAGAGGCGCGAGCCCCGGATCGTTCTCGGCGCTGCGGCCCGGGCGCCGGGTCATGCCGAAGGCCACCAGCACGGCCCTGGTCAGCACGGGCGGATCGTTGAAAAAAGCGTCGTCGGTGGGGTTGGCGCCGGGCCATCCGCCCTCGATATAATCAATGCCAAGTTCGTCCAGCGCCTTCGCGATGGCCACCTTGTCGGCCACGGTGAAGTCGACACCCTGCGTCTGCGCCCCGTCGCGCAACGTCGTGTCGAACAGATAGATGCGGTTGTCGTTGCTGTCGCTCATGCCCTGATTTCCGGCCCCACCTCCGGCGAGTCCTTACCATAATTTCCCATGGGAAGCGGCGAAAATGCCCTGATCGGGCCGTTCGTACAAGGGGCATGATCGCTTATCGCTCACATCGCGTCGAAAGCAACCGCCATCCAGCGCCCGGTTAACCCTATATTCACCGCAGCGTGTCATTTTCGCCGGATAGCGGGAAGCCCGGACAACAGGGCGTTCGCCGACCGCCGCTGTGCAATCCTGTTCTACAAACCTTATGCCGGAAATACCTTGCCTGACGAAACGAAACGAAACGGTTTTATCGAGGGGCTGAAGCTCTTTGTCTTCGTCGTGCTGGTGGCCTTCCTGGCCTTCGTGGCCGGCGGGGTCAGCACCTACATGAAGGCGCCGGGCGTCGGCGATTTCATGCAGCGCATCTCGATGGTGATGTTCTACCTGTATGAGAGCAGCGTAAACACCGCCACCTTCGATCCCTTCTGGAATCCCGCCCACATGCCCGGGCCGGACGGCGAAAACCCGGTCGTCCTGAACGACCCGGCGATGGCCGGCAAGGGATACAACCTGGTCCTCAGCACC
>DAOVHN010000773.1 GCA_030671915.1 Pseudomonadota bacterium | reverse complement strand
GCACCGCGACGATCCGTGTGAACCTGCCCGACGAGGAACTGACCGCGGCATTCCTGCACGACACCAGGATGCGGGTGCCCGGCGGCGGTTACGTCCCGCTCAACGAAATCGTGCGGATCGACAGCCGGCGAGGTTTTGCCTCAGTGCGGCGCGAGGATGGCCGGCGCCTCATCCGCGTTACCGGCGATATCTCAGAGGACGATCCGGAGGCGGCCAGCGCGGTCGCGTTGGCCCTGACCAGCGATATCCTGCCGGACATCGGGGCGAGGTTCATGGTCGACTGGCGGCTTCGCGGCCTTGCCGAGCAGGAGGAGGAATTCCTGTCCGAGGCGGCCTTCGGCTTCATCCTGTGTCTCGTCGGCATTTACCTCACACTGTGCTGGGTGTTCGGTTCCTGGTCGCGGCCGATCATCGTTATGGCGATCATCCCGTTCGGGCTGATCGGGATGATCTGGGGCCACCACTGGCACGGACTACCGGTCAGCATGTTCTCGATCGTCGGTCTGATCGGTATGTCGGGCATCATCGTGAACGATTCCATCGTGCTGGTGACGACCATTGACGGTTATGCCGCGCGCCGGGCGCTTTTGCCCGCGCTGGTGGATGGCGTATGTCACCGCCTGCGGCCGGTGATCCTGACGACGCTGACTACCGTGTTCGGCCTCGCTCCGTTATTGTTCGAGACCAGCCGGCAGGCGCAATTCCTGATGCCGACCGTGATCACGCTGGTCTACGGCCTGGGCTTCGGTGTCTTCCTGGTGTTAGTCGTCACGCCGGCGCTGGTCGTCATCCAGCGCGATCTCGGCGTACTGTTCCGTTCCGGCCGGCGCCTCGCCGCTTATCTCGTCGGCGGCAGGCGAAGGGGACGCCGGGCGCCGACCCGGCACTGAGGCCCGGATTTGGGTCGGGAGCAGCTGTTCCGACGGCCATGCGCTAGTGGTATGGATTAGACATATGGTGCCCATGGGACGGTCTTGCGAGTTCACCCGGCAAGGCGCGGGTCGCACCGCGATGCTTGCGCATCGCAAGCGGCGCGCAACGCGGCCGGTGGGCTCGCAAGACCGCCCGTAGGGTCGCGTTTCTCGCCCCCTCGGTGCGTCGGGCGCGCTTGACGATGCGTAAGCATCGCCCGCGCACGCCCTCCTGCCGAGGAGCCGGGAAACGCGATCCCATGGGTACAATATGTCTAATCCATACCACTAGCCACCGGCGCGCCCGCTTCCCGCGCCCCCCTTCCCCCTCGACTATCGCCCCCCTCATGCGCTAAACAGGCCCCAACCGCGCGGGCGGGGGTTCCGCGGCGCGCAAAGGCATTTGGACATGATTGACGAATTCCACCGCATCAAGCGGCTTCCTCCATACGTTTTCGCCGAGGTCAACGCCATGAAGGCGGCGGCGCGCGCGGCCGGGGACGACATTATCGATTTCGGCATGGGCAACCCGGATTCGCCCACGCCGAAGCATATCGTCGACAAGCTGTGCGAGGCCGTGCAGGACCCGAAAACCCACCGCTATTCGCAAAGCCGCGGCATCCCCGGCCTGCGCAAGG
>DAOVHN010000151.1 GCA_030671915.1 Pseudomonadota bacterium | reverse complement strand
CGGGCCAAGGAAAAACGCCGCTCGGGCCCGATCGCCGAGAACATTCTTCGCGAGATGGGCCTCGTCGGCGGAAAACCGGTTTAGGGAGAGGGTCGAGTATTAGCAATGACACAACGCATCAAGTTCTATCAGACCGGGACTCTCGCCGTCGGCAACCGCCTGCTCGACGAGGAAAACCGGACCGTCCAGTCGACGCCCGAGCGCAACAACTCGCTGACCTCCGGCCATCGCGCCTGCCAGGGATGCGGCGAGGCGCTGGGCGCGCGCTATGTGGTCGACGTGGCGATGCGCGAGGCCGGCAATAAACTGATCGCCGTCAATGCCACGGGCTGCCTCGAGGTATTCTCCACGCCTTATCCGGAATCGTCGTGGCGGGTGCCCTGGATACATTCGCTGTTCGGCAATGCACCCGCCGTGGCGACCGGTGTCGCGGCCGCGTTGCGCGCCAAGGGCCGCGTAGATACCAGGGTTCTCGCCCAGGGCGGCGACGGCGGCACGGTCGACATCGGCTTCGGTTGTCTCTCGGGCATGTTCGAGCGCAACGACGACGTGCTCTATATCTGCTACGACAACGAAGCCTATATGAACACCGGCGTCCAGCGTTCGGGCAGCACCCCGCCCGCGGCGCGAACGGCGACGACACCCGCCATGGGCCAAACGAAGGGCAATGTGTTTGGCCAGGGCAAGAATGCGGCGCTGATCGCGATGGCCCATTTTATCCCCTATGTGGCCACTGCAAGCGTTGCCGATCTGCATGACCTCGAGGCCAAGGTGGCGAAGGCCATGGGCATGTCGGGCGCGCGTTATATTCATGTGCATGTGCCCTGCCCGCTGGGCTGGGGATCGAAGCCATGCGACACCATCCGGCTTGCACGCCTCGCGGTCGAGACCGGGTTGTTTCCGCTGTTCGAGGCCGAGCATGGCGAGATAACCGAAGTCACGCCGATCCGCCACAAAGTGCCGGTCGAGGAATATCTCAGGCCGCAGCGCCGGTTCGCCCATCTGTTCGGGAAATCGGCGGATACCCACGTTCTCGCCGCCATTCAGCAGATGGCCGACCGCAATATCGAGAACTTCGGCTTGTCCGGCTGAGGTGGGAACCATGCACAAACCCTTTGCGATCACCCTCGATATCGGCACCAGCCTGGCCAACCATACGGGCTCGTGGCGGAACGAACGACCGGTCTATGTGGACCTGATGCCGCCCTGCAATCACGCCTGCCCGGCCGGCGAAAATATCCAAGCCTGGCTCTACCACGCCGAGGAAGGCGATTACGAGGCCGCTTGGCGCCAGCTTGTGACGGACAATCCACTGCCGGCAGTGGAAGGGCGCGTCTGCTATCATCCCTGCGAAGGCGCTTGCAATCGCGGCCAGCTCGACGAGGCGGTCAACATACACGCCGTCGAGCGCTTCCTTGGGGACGAAGCTCTGAAGAGGGGCTGGAAAATCGAGGCCGGCGCGCCAACGGGAAAACATGTGCTCGTCGTGGGCGCGGGACCCAGTGGCCTTTCCGCCGCCTATCATCTTCGGCGACTGGGGCACGATGTGACGATTCACGATGCCGGCCCCATGGCCGGCGGCATGATGCGGTTCGGAATTCCGAAATACCGCCTGCCACGCGATATCCTGGATGGCGAGATCGCCCGTATCGTCGATATGGGGGTCACCATCGAACTCAACTCCAAGGTTTCCGACATTCCGGGCATGATGAAGGACGGCGGGTTTGACGCCGCCTTTGTCGCGGTCGGCGCGCATCTGGCGAAGCGCACCGACATCCCGGCGCGCGAGGCCGGCAAGATCCTGGATGCCATCAGCGTCCTGCGCGACATGGAAACGGACGAGGAGCCGCCGCTGCTGGGCCGCCGCGTCGTGGTCTATGGCGGCGGCAATACGGCCCTCGATATGGCGCGCACCGCCAAGCGGCTGGGGGCGAGCGAGGCGCTGGTCGTCTACCGCCGTACTCGCGAGCAGATGCCGGCCCACGATATCGAACTGGAAGAGGCGCTGGACGAGGGCGTCATCCTGCACTGGTTGACGACCATAAAGCAGATAGACGGCACGACCTGCACCGTGGAGAAAATGAAGGTCGACGAGAACGGATGGCCACAGCCGACAGGCGAGTTCGAGACCCTTGAGGCCGACACGCTGGTCCTGGCGCTGGGCCAGGCGGTCGACACCAGCTTCCTGAAGACGATCCCGGGTGTGGCGATCACCGACGACGGCGTGATCGATGTCGATGGGAACATGATGACAGGCTATCCTGGCCTGTTTGCCGGCGGCGACATGGTGCCGGCCGAACGCACCGTTACGGTGGCCATTGGGCACGGCAAGAAGGCGGCGCGTAATATCGACGGCTGGCTGCGAGGCGAGGAACCGGCGACGCGCGCCGACGCCAGAGTGGCCGGCTATGAACGGCTCAATGCGTGGTATTACACGGACGCCGACAAGACGGTGCAGCCCGCGCTGAACCTGATCCGGCGCCAGACGACCTTCGATGAAATTCACGGCGGTCTGGACGAGACCAACGCCCTGTTCGAGGCGCGGCGCTGCCTGTCCTGCGGCAACTGCTTCGAGTGCGACAACTGCTATGGGGTCTGTCCCGACAACGCCGTCATCAAGCTCGGTCCGGGCAAGCGATTCGAGTTCAACTACGATTTCTGCAAGGGATGCGGCCTGTGCGCTGCGGAATGCCCATGCGGCGCCATCGATATGGTGGCCGAGAGGATGTAGCGTCGTCGCCGGTTTCACCGGGCACTCTGGTGGCCGGCCGATTAGGAGGATGCGACAGTGAGAATCGAGTTTGCTTTTTTGCCGAAAGAAGGAGAAGAACCGGATCATGGCGTGGCATTCGAAATGCCGGGCGTCCCTCAGGCCGGCGACCACGTGACCGTCGCCCGGCCCGGCCAGGCCGGCACCGCCAGCTTCGTCGTGCGGCGGGTCCACTGGACCCTGGCGTATCCGGACGCTCCGGCGGCTCGGTGCGGGGCGCAGCCGGTCGCGGGGACAACGAATTCGGTGATGCTCGAGTGCGAATTCGTGCCCGGCCCCTATTCGGCGGAAGAGCATAAACCGGCCATTTCGGTGAAGTAACCAATACCCTTTCCGTGCTCCGGCGGTTCTCGGATCGGATATTGCCGGTGTCCGTTGGCGCTGGTGATCCAGCGGGTTTCGGTGAAGGTCTCGATGGCCCAGTGGCCGGCGTGGCGGCCCGTGCCGCTGTCCTTCGATCCGCCTAGAGCCGATCCGGTTTGATTGGAATCGCCTTTGGCGATCCACCAACCCGGTGAATCGGCTCTATCTTTATGGTGCCGAGCGGATTCACGCAATTGATCGTGAGCGCGATCAATCCCGATCCGCTCTAGGCCCGCGAGGCATCCGTGCGGCGTTCGCGCAGGCGGGTTTCGTCGGGGTAGACGCGCAGGCGCGGGACCAGGCCCTTTTGCAGAGCGCGTTGCACGCCCTCCCAGTAATCCAGCGTCATCAACTCGCCGTGCTCCTCGCGGAAAATATCCTGAAGCGCGCGGTCCGGGATGCGCAGGCCGACGTCTGTTTCTTCCGGCAGGAACACGTAACCCTCCTCGAAGAACCAGTCAGGCACGTCTTCCTCGCCGTCGAAGCGGTCTTGGTTGGTGCGGATTTTGATATCGGTCAGCGGCTCCACCGCGTCGTAGTCGAACAGATAGACCTTCAGGAACCGGCTGACCCCGTAATTGCGCCCATCCAGGTCCTTGTTGAAGATATTGGCTGCCGCGTTGTTGCGAATGCAGTGGCCCAGATTGATCACCGCGGTGTGCGCGTCCTGGGGCGAGGCGGTTTCCAGGAAGACCGGCAAGGGGATCATCTTGGTCTGTACGATCAGATGTTTGAACACCAGATAACCGCCCTGTTCGGTCACGGTCTCGCCGGCAAATTCCAGCAGTTCCTCCATCAGCGCCGGTGCGAACCAGCCCTTGTCCAGCCTGATATTATAATAGATCAGGTTGTCCAGCATGCTGCCCGTGCGGTTGATCTCATGTACCCGGCTGTATTTTGATAGCACCGTGGGGATGCCGTCGAATTCGCCCCATTTGTAATGTTCGGTCGGTTCGTCGCGGATCACCTTCAGCACGTAATCCGACGAGGGCGCGGAAGAGCCGATCGCCACGGTCCCGGGGAACCCCACCGCCACGTTGTAAAGCTCGCCGGTTGCCATTAACTCGCGGCGCAACTCCTCCACCACCGCCACCTTGCCCAGATGATTGACGCCAAAGGTAGAGTAATGCAGCCCCAGCGGCCGCTGCGGCATGATGCTGTACAGGAATGCCGCCAGCTCGTGATAATGCGGGATGGTGACGTGGAAGTTGGCCAGTGTAGAGCTGAACAGGTTATGGACGTCGGCCTCGCCGGTCAGTACCGCGTCGACGAATATGCCGCGGGTATGGTTTTCCAGCGACAGCACGAAGGGGCGGTAGCTGTAGTCCTTCAAGATGATGCGCCCCACGATATAGACGCCGCGATTGCGGTAGAAGCCCGACTTGATCGTCTGAATTGTCTGGAAAGCCCGCTGATCGCCGCCGTCGAACCCGTAATCGCGATTGGCCCGCTCGGCGACCATCGCAGCGTCGAGTTCGATATCCTGGAACGGTTTGTTGAATTCCGGCACTTGCAATATTGCCGTCACCAGTTCGGGCGTAATGGTTGCGCCACCCGGAAAATCGCGGTGCACCGTGATCTGTTGCTGCTCTGTCTGGCCGGCAGCCCCGAAGGAATACTCCACCGGCGTCCACTCGTCCTGGAACAGAAGGCGCCGCGCCGAATGAATATAGGCCAGCGCCAGGTCCTGCTCGTAGCGCCCGGTGGTCAGCGGCGCGTAAGTCGCTTCGATGCGCCGCCACAGGGGTTCGTCGGCGGTCAGTTCGGGCAGCACGCGGGTCAGGCGCCGCGCGGCCTGGTGGATGGTCTCGCTATAGATGGTAAGGCGCCGCCGGGCCACCGTCAGCGAGGTGGCGGGGTCGCGGTTTTCGAATGCCTCCTTGGCGGCCCAGGAAAGCCGGTGGTATTCCGCGTAATAGGCGTCGAACACCGCCAGGATCGCCTCGGCGGTCAGACGCACGGTCTCCGCCTCGTCGTCGCGCGCCTGGGCGATCGCCTCGAATCCCTCCAGCGCCTCGAAAATCGTCTCCTGTCCACCCGACAGGTTAAGCTGTTCCAGCATGCGTCCATTCCCGCTGTTATGGATCCATCATAGCCGTTTTTCATGCGTCCTGGATATGCGGCTTACTGTCCAGTGGTGAACCATTGTCCCGGCACTGCCAAGTGATAGAGCGGCTGGACGACATTGCCGGCGGGATAGCGGACGTGGAAGCTGCGGGCCGGGTCTTGTGGTCATGGGGCTCGGTCCTTAATCTCTCGGTTGGTTGAGCTTGCAATTGTTGGCTCCGGGGGCGTCGCGCTGACAAAAGGGAGAGACACGAAATGGCCAGACCCAACGACAGTATCATCCGCACCGCCGATATCTGCGACGATCACGGCGATGCCCGTGTCTGCGAACTGCAGTTTCGCGACTTCGCGGCGCGCGACCATTTTCACGGGGAGGTCGTCACCTTCGCGACCTTCGAGGACAACAAGGGCATCCGCGGCCTGATCGCCGAAGGCGGGGCCGGCAAGGTGCTGGTGGTGGACGGGCGCGGGTCGATGCGGCGCGCGCTCTGCGGCGGCAATATCGCGGCGGAGGCGCAAGAGCATGGCTGGGAGGGGCTGGTGTATAACGGCGCGATCCGCGACAGCCATGAGTTCGCGGAACTGGATTTCGGCGTCAAGGCGCTCGGCGCCACCGCCATGCCGCCGCGCCAGAACGGGCTGGGCCGCGCAAACGAGGCGCTGGTCATCGGCGGCATCGCAGTCAATCCCGGCGATTACCTTTATGCCGACCGCGATGCGGTGATCCTGCTGGCGGGGCCCGTGCATGGCTGACGAGCCCGATATCCAGGTCCTGCACGAATTCGTGCCGGCGGCGCGCGCGGCGCTGGCGCCGGAACACTGGGATTACCTGATGGGGGCGGCCGATACCGAGACGACGCTGAAACGCAATCGCCAGGCGCTGGATTCGCTCGCCTTCCGGCCCCGGGTGCTGCGCGACGTCTCGCAGATCGACAGCGGCGGCGAGCTGCTTGGCCACCGGCTGCGCTTGCCGGTGCTGCTGGCGCCGATCGGCTCGCTGCAGGATTTCACCGCCGACGGGTCGCTGGCCCCGGCGCGCGCGGCGGCCCGCTTCGGGACGATGAGCTTCCTGAGTTCCGCCAGCAATCCGGGGCTGGAAGAAGTCGCCGCCGCGACCGATGCGCCGAAGATCTACCAGCTCTATGTGCGCGACGACATAGACTGGGTCGAGGACCATTTACGCCGCGCCATCGACGCCGGATACGCGGCCTTCTGCTTCACCGTGGACCTGGACTATTACGCCCGGCGCGAGCGCGACCTCG
>DAOVHN010000290.1 GCA_030671915.1 Pseudomonadota bacterium | reverse complement strand
GTTCGGAATGCATCAGGCGGGTGCGCTGCTCGGCCAGTTTTTCTTCTTCGCCGGGCTGCGGGTTCAGCTGTGTCAGCTCTTCCACCGCATGCTCCAGGAACTCCCGGTCGCGCTCGGCCTCGCTGGCGGTGTCCGCTGCCTCGCGGGTCGCCTGGGCCGCCTTGCGCCAAACCTTATGGGTCTCGCGAACCACGGCCGCTTCTCCGCCAAGCCCGCCATAGCGGTCCAGCAGGGCGCGGTGCGTCGCCGGGTCGATCAGCCCGCGCGGTTCGAATTGCCCCTGGATCTCGACCAGCGTTTCGCCGATCTGGCGCAGCAGGCCGACACTGGCCGGCTGATCGTTGACGAAGGCGCGGCTGCGCCCGTCGGCGCCCAGCATCCGGCGCAGCACCATCTCGCCGCCCGGGTCGTCCAGCTCTTGTTCGGCCAGCAGTGCATGAGCCGGGTGGTCCGGCCCGATTTCGAACATGGCGGTGACCACCGCGCGTTCCACGCCATGCCGCACAAGCCCGCTCTCGGCCCGCGCGCCCAGCGCCAGCCCCAGCGAATCGAGCAATATGGACTTGCCCGCACCGGTTTCGCCGGTCAGCACGCAAAGTCCTTTTTCGAATGAGAGGTCGAGCCGGTCGATCAGGACGACGTCCCGAATGGACAGGGCCGTCAGCATTGGTGTTAGTTCGTTTCTTGCTTGATCTCGCTGGGAACAACGGCCGTCTGCGTCAGGCCGCGTTCCTCGGCCGTCAGCACATCCTGGCTGTCCAGAAGGGCCCAGCTGTCCCGGTACCATTCGCTGTCCGGGAAATTATGCCGCAGCACGGCCGCCGTATAACGCGCCTCTTCCACGACGCCGAGCGCCAGATAGGCCTCGGTCAGCCGGTGCAGGGCTTCGGGCACATGGGTGGTGGTGCCCCATTTCTCGATGACCCGGCGGAAACGCCCGATCGCCGCCAGGTGATGCCCGGCCCGCAGGTAATAGCGGCCGACATCCATGTCCTTGCCGGCCAGATGGTCGTGGGCCAGATCGACTTTCAGCCGCGCGTCACGGGCATAGTCGCTGTCCGGGAAGCGCCGCACCAGATTGTCGAAGGCGTCCAGCGCGCCCTCGGTCATGCGCTGGTCGCGCGCCACGCCGGAAATCTGTTCGTAATAGCTCAACCCCTTGAGGTACCAGGCATAGGCCGCGTCCTTGTGGCCCGGATGCAGGTCGATGAACCGGTCCAGGGCGACGATCGCGTCGTCATAATCGCCGTTCATATAATAGGCGTAGCCGGACATGACCTGCGCCTTGGTGGCCCATTTGGAATAGGGATGCTGGCGTTCGACCTCGTCGAAGGCCTTGGCGGCCGAGGTGTATTTTCCGGCCTCCATGCTATCCATGGCGTCGTTATATATGCCTTCCACCGGGCGCTCGACGTAGGCTGTCTCTTCCTCGTCGCCGGCGCAACCGCCCAGCGCCAAGGGCAGCGCGAGCAGAATAATGGCGGCGACGCGACCGAAAGCCTTCGGGAAATGCGATGTCAGCTGTTTCATGCGCAACCTGGCAGTTTCTGAACGTTTACGGCGCGATTCTTCCTCGCGCCGTAAATATACACATTATTTACCCTGTACCCAAGTACAAGCGTGCGGTCCCTCGGGATCCGTTATGCGCGGACCAGTTCCCCGCGGGCTTCCACCATGTCGATTTCGTCCGCTACCCCGTCCATATCGACCAGTTCCCAAGCCGTTTCGTCGGCCAGCAACTTGCGCAGAAGCTTGTTGTTGATGGCGTGGCCGGGGCGAACGCCGTGGAAGTGGCCGATGATGGCGGCGCCTGCCAGATAAAGGTCGCCGACGCAATCCAGGGCCTTGTGCCGCGCGCATTCGTCGTCGAAACGCAGGCCGCCCTCGTTCAGCACCGTATCGCCGCTGATTACCACCGCGTTCTCCATCGAACCGCCGCGCGCCAGACCGGCAGCCTGCAGCGCCTCGACCTCATGCAGAAAGCCGAAGGTCCGTGCCCGGCTCAGCTTCTCGCGGAAGCTATCGGCCAGCATGTCCACGAACAGCGACTGGCGGCCGATCACCGCGGTCTCGAAATCCAGCTCGATATTGATGCTGCTGCCCATCCAGGGCTCGATGCTTGCGGTGGACGCGCCATCTGCGACGCTCACCGGTTTCAGCACGCGAATCACGCGGCGTGGCGCGGCCTGGGCCACGACGCCGGCGCAGTCTATCAGAAACACGAAAGGCTCCGAACTGCCGTCCATGATGGGCAGTTCCGGTCCGTTGATTTCGACGATTACATTGTCCAGCCCGCAGCCTGCGAGTGCCGCCATCAGATGCTCGACGGTTGCAACAGAAACGCCGGCCTCGTTGCTCAGCGTCGTGCAGAGGCGCGTGTCGCTGACCAGGTCGTAACGGCCCTGGATAATCGCGTCCTTGCCCTCGATATCGGAACGGCGGAAAACAACGCCGGTATCCGGCACCGCCGGATGCAGGGACATCGCTACCCTGGCGCCGCCATGCAGGCCGGTGCCGCTGCAATAGATCGAGTTCTTCAGTGTCTGTTGACGGAACCGCGCCGCAACGCTGGTTGAACTGCCGCCAAGTTCTGTATCGCAGGAGACTCTCATTTTACTTACTCTGTTGCTTTCTTCCTGCCTCCGCGATCCGTACCTGAAATCTGGCAGTCCGCCGCGTCAGCCCCAAAATGACTTTTTCTATGCGCCGATAATCGCGCATTGGGGGGCATGTCACAAATCACTCTTTGTGTCGAAATATTACGTTTTTCATGACCGGCATATGTCACGAAAATATAATTGAATTCAATAAGTTATGGAAATCCGCCGCAAGGCCTTGAGGCAGAGCCGGCCGGCCGCCCCGTCATGGACGACCGGCCGTTAAAACGTAGTTAACCCTGTTCAGTTCGCCTGGCGTCGCAGGAAGGCCGGGATGTCCAGCATTTCCCCCTCGGCCTCCGTCGGGCCCGGGCGCGGAGCGGGCTCCATATCGCCCAGCGCCGGTTGGCTCGTCACGGAAGGAGCGGCGGGCCTGGCCTCGCCTTTGGCGGCGACGGGGCTCGCCTTTGGTTCTACCCGCTCCCGCGGTTTCCGCTCCGCTCGCCGCTCGCCGGACGCCACGCCCGCGACCTCGGCCATCAGTTCCAGCAGGCCGGGCCGGCGGCGTTTGGGCGCGGGTTCCGGATCGGCGCCGTTGGCGAGCGCCGCCGCCGCGAACGGCTCCGCATGGCCCGGCTCCTCCGGATAGACCGGTGGCGGCGGGATGTAGCTGTCCTCCGCTGCAAGGACGGGTTCGGGCGCTGCCGGCGCCGGGGCTCCCTCCACCGGCATCTCCATCAGGGCCACCATATCCGCAGCCGATCCCGCGGTCTCGGCGACCTGGGCCTCGGCCACTTCCGCCATTGCCGGCTCGGGCGTGGCGTGGCGCGGTTCGACCGCCACATCCGCTTCGGCCATCGCCACTTCAGCCTTGACGGGCGCCACATCGGGTTCCGGAACCGCCGCGGGCCTTGGCTGCGGGCGCGATATCACCGCGGGACGGGTCTGGTTCATTTCCCCGACGTCAATGCCTGTGGCGACCACCGAAATCCGGATCTTGTCGTCGAGGCTCTCGTCGAAGGTAGAGCCGAAGATCATGTCGGTCTCGGCATCGACCTCTTCGAGGATCCGGTTCACCGCCTCGTCGACCTCCATCAGGGTCATGGTCGACTCGCTGCCGGTGATGTTGATCAACAGCCCGCGCGCCGACTTCATCGACAGATCTTCCAGCAGCGGATTGTTGATTGCGCCCTCGGCGGCCTCGATGGCGCGCCTGTCGCCTTCGGCCTCGCCGGTGCCCATCTTGGCCTTGCCCATTTCGCCGATCACAGAGCGGACATCGGCGAAATCCAGATTGATCATGCCGGGCACGACCATCAGGTCAGTGACGCTGCGCACCCCGGCATAGAGCACGTCGTCCGCCATCCTGAAAGCATCGGCAAAGGTGGTCTTTTCGTTCGCGACCCGGAACAGGTTCTGGTTCGGGATCACGATCAGCGTATCGACATGCTGTTGCAACTCGTCGATGCCCGCATCCGCCAGCTTCATGCGCTGGCGCCCCTCGAACAGGAAGGGTTTGGTGACCACGCCGACGGTCAGCATGCCCTGCTCGCGGCAGGCCCTTGCAATCACCGGGGCGGCCCCGGTGCCGGTGCCGCCGCCCATGCCGGCGGTGACGAAGACCATATGATTACCGGCCAGCGTCTCCATCAGCTCGTTGAGCGTTTCTTCGGCCGCGGCTCGGCCGACGTCGGGCTT
>DAOVHN010000696.1 GCA_030671915.1 Pseudomonadota bacterium | reverse complement strand
CTTGCTCGCCAAGCGCGGCCTGAAGCTGCTCGGGGAAGGCTTTGCCCGGCGGCAGGCCATAACCGGCAGTCAGGCTGTCGCCCAGCGCCAGTACCACCGAGCGCTCGCCGGCCTCGGCCGTTGCGGCGAACATGAAGAGAGCAAGGACGAGCGCATTGAATGCCCGAACCGCGGGCCAATATGTATGAGGGCTCCTTGCCCCGTGGCGCGAAAGCGAAATCATGCGATTATCCGTTGAATACCTTTATCGGTAATTGTCGAAACCATTATCCGGAATTCCCTTCCATTTGGCCATGCAAACTCCCGTGACAACCCCCACCGCGGCGCCCTCGCCGATTGTTGATCTTGCCGGGCTGGAACTGACGCTGAGCAGCGGCGCCGGCGAGGTTCATATCCTGCGCGGCATTGATGTCGAAATCGCGGCGGGCGAACAGGTCGCCCTGGTTGGCGCATCGGGCGCCGGGAAATCCTCGATGATGATGATAATCGGCGGGTTGGAGCGCGCGACATCGGGTGCGGTGCGCGTCGCCGGGCACGACCTGACGGGCATGAGCGAGGACGAGCTGGCGCTGTTCCGCCGCGGAAATGTGGGGATCGTGTTCCAGTCCTTCCATCTGGTGCCGACCATGACGGCGCTGGAGAATGTGGCGGTGCCGCTGGAGTTCGCCGGCCATGCCGACGCCTTCGGCCTGGCGAAGGCGGAGCTGGAGGCGGTCGGGCTGGGCCACCGGCTGGAACATTATCCGGGCCAGCTTTCGGGCGGCGAACAGCAGCGTGTGGCGCTGGCCCGTGCCTTCGTGACCGAACCGCGCCTTTTGCTGGCGGACGAACCGACGGGCAATCTGGATGGTGACACCGGCCAGCAGATCATCGATCTGATGTTCCGCCTGTCGGAGAAGAACGGCACGACTCTGCTGCTGATCACCCACGACCCGGCGCTGGCCTTGCGTTGCGCCCGCGAACTGCGTATCGCGGACGGGCAGATCGTCGGCGACGAGACGCGGCGATGAGCACGCCGCCCCTGCTGGCCTGGCGTCTGGCGCGCCGCGAATTGCGCGGCGGGATCAAAAGCCGCTTCAGGGGTTTCCGTATCTTCCTGGCCTGCCTGGCATTGGGCACCGCGGCGATCGCCGCGGTGGGATCCTTGTCGTCGGCCATAGAAACCGGTCTGGGCACGGAGGCGCGGGCGCTATTGGGCGGCGATGTGGAACTTCGCATCCATCACCGCCCCGCGACGGACGAGCAACGGCAATGGCTGGCGGAACGCGGCCAGCTTTCGGAAGTCATCGAGGTCCGCGCAATGGCCCGGCATTCCGATGGCGGCAAGCAGCGGCTGGTCGAGTTGAAGGCGGTCGACGGCCTCTATCCGCTGGTCGGCCGGTTGGAAATCCAGGGTGGCCAGATGCTGGCGGAGGCGCTGGCCGCTGACGGCGATATCGACGGCGCGGTGGTCGCGAAAAGCCTTCTGGAAAAGCTGGCGCTGTCGGTCGGCGACCGGCTGGCCATGGGCGAAGCGGAATTCCGCATCGCCGGCATCATTGCGCGTGAACCAGACCGCGTGACGCGGGGCGTCCAGCTTGGCCCCCGGGTCATTATCACCCGTGCCGGCCTGGACCGGACCGGCCTGTTGAAGCCGGGCAGCCTGTCGCAATATCTCTACCGCATTGTCCTGCCGGCCGGCACCGAATCCGCCCCCTTTATCGAGGCGCTGGGCGAGGCATATCCCGATGCGGCCTGGCGGGTTCGCGATACCGCCCGCGCGGCGCCGGGGCTGATGCGCTTCGTCGATCGGCTG
>DAOVHN010000013.1 GCA_030671915.1 Pseudomonadota bacterium | reverse complement strand
GCGGCTGTCATCGAGACAATCACAAGCAAGGCCGTCGCGCGATGGCGCAATTACCAGGATCAAATCGCACCGATCCTTCCCCTGCTGGAGCCGTTCGTGAAGGAATTCGGTTACGAGCCGAACTGAAGCAGATCCGCAACATGGTCGGCGATCGCCATTGAGGCCGTGAGGCCCGGCGATTCGATGCCGAACAGGTTGACCAGGCCGGCCACGCCATGATCCGCCGGTCCCTGGATCACGAAGTCCTGTGGCGGCGAGCCCTTTGGCCCGAGCTTGGGGCGGATGCCGGCATAGCCAGGCTCCAGCGCGCCGTCGGGAAGATCCGGCCAGTATTTCCGGATCGCCGCATAGAAACGCTCGCCGCGCGCCGGATCGACGGCATAATCCATGCTCTCGATCCATTCCACGTCGGGGCCGAAACGTGCGCGCCCGGCCAGGTCGAGTGTCAGGTGGACCCCCAGCCCGCCGGGTTCGGGTACCGGATAGATCAGCCGGCTGAAGGGCGGCCTCGGAGTAAGCGTGAAATAATTGCCCTTGGCCAGCCACTGCCGGGGAACGTGATCCGAAGGAAAGCCCACAAGCCTGGACGCGATTTCAGGCGCTCCCAGCCCTGCGCTGTTGATGACAGTCCGGCAGTCAAGTTCCATCGGCATGTCCCCGCCAATTAGCAGCAGGGTGCGGCCCTCCCACACCTCGCCTATCAAGACCGGGGCATTGAAGGCGATCATCGCGCCATGGTCCTCCGCCTCGCCCCGATAGGCGAGCATCAGTCCGTGACTGTCGATAATGCCGGTCGACGGCGACAGCAGCGCCGCGAAGCCCCTCAGCGCGGGCTCCATGGCGGCGACCTCGGCCGCGCCCAGCCTTTTCAGATCGTGGATGCCATTTCCGGCCGCCGCCGCGGCGATGCGCGCCAGTTCAGGCTCCTCCGCTTCGCTCGTCGCGACAATCAGCTTGCCGCAACGGCGATGCTCGATGCCGCGTTCGGCGCAATAGTGATAGAGCAGATTGCGACCCGCCACGCAGAGCCGGGCCTTCAGGCTGCCTCGTGGATAATAGATGCCGGCATGGATCACCTCGCTGTTGCGTGAGCTGGCATGGGCGCCGATTTCGGCTTCGGATTCCAGGACGATCACCTCGCGCCCGGCCAGCGCCAGGCGCCGCGCGATGGCCAGCCCCACCACGCCCGCGCCGATCACCACGCAGTCGACCTTATCCCTTTTCACGCGTCATATTTCCCTTATTGCCAAAAGCCGCTGGAATTGCCCCCGACGGGATGCTTGAATGCAGCCCGACTCATACACAACCGGCGCAAACATAAGCGGAAATCAAATGAAAGACGACAGTTTGCTGACCCACGCGGGTAACGATCCGTTCGAAAATCACGGCGTCGTCAACCCGCCCGTCTATCACGCCTCTACAATCCTGTTCCCGACGCTGAAGGCATACAGGAACGCCAAGACCGCCAAGGTGCGCTACGGCCGCCGCGGAACGCCCACCAGCCACGCGCTGGAAGATGCGGTCGCGGCGCTGGAGGGCGGCAGTGGCGCGGTCTCCACGCCGTCGGGGCTGTCGGCGATCACCTCCGTGATAACCGCCTGCGTCAAGACGGGCGATCATATCCTGGTCACCGACAGCGCCTATCAGCCAACCCGCAATTTCTGCCAGACGACCTTGAAGAAATTCGGAGTCGAGACAGAATATTACGACCCGGCGATCGGCGGCGGCATCGCGGAACTGATCCGGCCCAACACCAGCCTCGTCTTTGTCGAATCGCCAGGCTCGCTAACCTTCGAGGTCCAGGACCTGCCGGCCATCGCCGAGGCGGCCCACAAGGCCGGCGCCATCGTCATCGCCGACAATACCTGGGGCGCCGGTTATTACTACAAGCCGCTGGCCCTGGGCGCCGACATTAGCCTGCAGGCCGGCACCAAATATATCGTCGGCCACTCCGATACCAACCTGGGCATCGCCGTCTGGAAGGACGGGGACAGGTTCGACCGGATCCGCGATGATGTGCAGAGCATGGGAATTTGCGCCGGGCCCGACGACCTCTATCTGGCCTTGCGGGGGCTCCGCACCATGGGGGTCCGCCTGCCGCGCCATTTCGAAAGTGGCCTGCGCATCGCCCGCTGGCTGAAGGACCGGCCGGAAGTGAAGCATGTGATCCACCCGGCTCTGGAGGACGACCCGGGCCATGAATTATGGAAGCGCGACTTCACCGGCGCCTGCGGGCTGTTCGGCTTCGTGCTGCGCGAGACCGACCAAACGGCCCTGGCGGCGATGATGGACGGGCTGACATTCCACGGCATGGGTGCAAGCTGGGGTGGTTACGAGAGCCTGCTTATCCCCACCAACCCCAACAGCGCGCGCAGCGCCACGCGCTGGGAGATCGAGGGCCAGGGCATGCGTATCCATGTGGGGCTGGAGGATCCCGACGATCTGATCGCCGACCTGAAGGACGGGCTGGAGCGGCTGGGCAAGGCTGGATCGGGATCATGACAACAAGCGAAATTACCGGCGCGATCCAGTTCAACACCGACGGCCTGGTGCCCGCGATCGCGCAGCAGCACGACACCGGCGAGGTGCTGATGATGGCCTGGATGAACGCGGAATCTGTCGCCGAGACGCTGGCGACGGGACGTGTTTGCTACTGGTCTCGCTCGCGCGCAGCGCTGTGGCGCAAGGGCGAAAGCTCTGGCAATGAACAACATCTGTTGGAGATGCGCGTCGATTGCGACGGCGATACACTGCTATTGCTGGTGAAACAGACCGGCCCGGCCTGCCACACCAACCGCCGGAACTGCTTCTACCGCGCGGTTCGCGGCGGCGAGTTGGTGACCATCGCGGAACCGGAGGAATAACCGTTTGCCGGCGATAAGGGCCCTTGCCTGCATCCTGTGCCTGCTCGCCCTGGCCATGCCGGCGCGGGCGGACCGGCCGGTGACGATATTCGCCGCCGCAAGCACCACACCCCCCATGGAGGAAATCGCCCGTCTCTACGACGAAGCGGGCAATGGCCGCGTTCGCCTGGTGTTCGCCAGCAGCGGCTTGCTGGCCCGCCAGATCGACAATGGCGCGCCAGCCGATCTGTTCCTGTCGGCCAATCTGCGCTGGATGGACTGGCTGGCCGAGCGC
Source organism: Pseudomonadota bacterium (assembly GCA_030671915.1). Taxonomy (GTDB): domain Bacteria; phylum Pseudomonadota; class Alphaproteobacteria; order UBA8366; family JADFVY01; genus JADFVY01. The sequence goes on along the minus strand of DAOVHN010000013.1, from coordinate 11,187 downwards.
GGCCGGCTCGCCGGCGCCCCCGTGGCCCTGCTGGGCAACGCGCTGGTCCTGATACAGCCGGTGGACGCATCCGAAAAGCTGACGCTGGATAAAAAGCTTGCCCGGCGGCTGGGCGGGGCGAAACTGGCGATGGCCGACCCGGACCATGTGCCCGCCGGCATCTATGCGCGCCAGGCACTGGAATTTCTGGGGCTTTGGGATGGGCTGCAGCCCGCCATCGTCAGGATGACGAATGTACGGGCGACGCTGTTGCTGGTGGAGCGCGGCGAGGTCGCGGCCGGGATCGTCTATGCCAGCGACGTCGTCGCCAACCCGAGGGTCCGGCAAGCGGATTCGTTTCCAGCCGAAAGCCATGCCCCGATTGTCTATCCCGCCGCCGTCCTGGCCGAAGGCTACAACGATCACGGCCGCCGGTTCCTCGAATTTCTGAGATCGCCCGATGCGGCGCAAGTCTTCCGCCGCCACGGTTTCCGGTTACAATAGCACCCATGGATTGGCTTACTCCCCTTGAGGTCGAAGCCCTGGGCCTGAGCCTGCGGGTCGCGGTGGCGAGCGTCGTTGGCTCCCTGCCCTTCGGGCTGGCGGCAGCATGGCTGCTGGCACGCCGGTCCTTCCCCGGCAAGTCGCTGGTCGACGGGATCATCCATCTGCCGCTGGTGGTGCCGCCGGTGGTCGTCGGCTATGTGTTGCTGGTCGCGCTGGGGCGGCGCGGGCCGGTCGGCAGCTGGCTGTATGACAATTTCGGGATATCCATCGCCTTCACCTGGAAGGGCGCGGCCGTGGCCGCCGCCGTCATGGCCTTCCCGCTGATGGTGCGCGCCATGCGGCTGTCGCTGGAAGCGGTGGACCGACGGCTGGAGGCCGCGGCCCGTACACTGGGCGCGGGGCGGGCGCGCGTTTTTGTGACCATCACCCTGCCGCTGATGGCGCCGGGCATCCTGGCTGGAACCGTGCTGGCCTTCGCCCGCGCACTGGGTGAGTTCGGGGCGACGATCACCTTCGTCTCCAACATCCCGGGTGAGACCCGCACCCTGCCGATCGCGCTCTACACATTGACCCAGACGCCGGATGGCGAAGCCGCCGCCGCGCGCCTGGCGATTATCTCGGTGTTGTTGGCTCTGGCGGCGATCGTGGCGTCGGAATGGATCGCGCGCCGCATGGCGCGGCGACTGGAAGGCGGCGCATGATCGAGGTCGATGTCCGCCGCAAGCTGGGGAAATTCTCCCTGCAAGCTTCCTTTACAAGCCCGCCCGGCGGAATTACGGCCCTGTTCGGCCGCTCCGGCGCAGGCAAGACCTCGCTGATCAATCTACTGGCCGGGCTGGACCGCCCCGATGAGGGCCGCATCGTGGTGGACGGCGTTGTGCTGTTCGACTCCGAGGCCGGCATCGACATGCCGCCCGAGAAACGACGCCTTGGCTACGTTTTCCAGGAAGGCCGCCTGTTCCCGCATATGTCGGTGCGGCACAATCTGGCCTATGGCATGAAAGGCGACGGCAGTGGCGCCGATTTCGACCAGATCGTCGAACTGCTGGATATCGGCATCCTGTTGGACCGCGGCCCACGCGACCTCTCCGGCGGCGAAAAGAAGCGTGTCGCCATCGGCCGGGCCCTGCTGGCAAGCCCTCGGCTGCTGCTGATGGACGAACCGCTGGCCGCGCTGGATATGGGGCGCAAGGCGGAAATCCTGCCCTACATCGAAAGGCTGCGCGACGAGCTCGCCATGCCCATCGTCTATGTCAGCCACGCCATGGAGGAGATCGTGCGGCTGGCCGACACGCTGGTCATCATGTCCGACGGCAAGGTCGCCGCCGTTGGCCCGGTCGAGGAACTGATGAGCCGCCTCGACCTGCGCCCGCTGACCGGGCGCTACGAGGCCGGCGCGGTGCTGACGGTGACCGTGGAGGGCCATGACGTGAAGCACGCCGTCACGCGGCTTGCCTTCGAGGGCATGACCCTTCTGGTCCCCCATGCCGACATTCCGGTCGGCGAGGAACTGCGCATCCGCATCCGCGCGCGCGACGTATCGCTGGCCCTGACCGCGCCCGACGATATCAGCATCCTGAACATCTTCCCCGGCCGCGTCGTCGAGATCAGCGATCGCAAGGACGGCCAGATGGATGTCATCGTCGATGTCGGCGTCAAAATATGGGCCCGCGTCACCCGCCTGGCGGTTAACCGCCTGGCCCTGGAGCCCGGCAAAGAAGTCCATGCCTTGGTGAAAGCCGTCGCAATAGACCGGCAGAGTTTAGGGAGGAGTATTAAGCCTCGGTAGATCTGTCGGGAGTGCGAGCCTGCGTATCAGGCATTTTTCTCGTCTTCGCCGCCCTGCGCCTCCAGGCGTTGCCACTCGGGCGGCCCCAAAATGCGGCCAGTCACCGCCAGAAGAGACACCACTGCAGTAACTGCCCCAAAAACGGAGACCAGCACATGGCCAATACCACCTTGGCCTCTGGTCCAGGCTGACAACGCCGTGAGAAGGAAAGCCAAGACGACCGTCACGATTGCTGCTACTGGGATTGCGGCGATACACCATGACAGCAGCTGGCGCCATCTCTCCAGTCCATACGGTAGTAAATAAAGGAACATGGAGAGTGAAATCATGATTAGCCCCAGACTTTGTCCTTCGCCTGCAAACGGCCTATGGCCAAACCATTTCAATGCGGATACCGTCCCCAGAGTCACCAAAAATCCAACGATGCTGACCGCGAACGCAAAGAGATAGTGGTGCGGCTTCCGTTGGTTCGGTTCAGCGGGTTTACTGGCCACTTGATTCACCCGAACTCAGCCGGCCGCATGCAATGGTTACCGCCTTGTAGGCAGCCAGCCCTGCGCCAAAGACAATGATATATGTCACTGCGGCAATGCCGAGATAAGTGATGAGACCGGGCGTCCGGTCAAGCCAAGGAAGCAGAATTACCTGCGCGAGTAGATTGGAGGGTATCGTCACTGCCGCGAGTGCGGCACACAGCAGCAAGAAACACCGGCGGTCCGCACGCTTTTCCGGCTTCGCCCTCAGGCGCAAGGCCAGCAACAACATCGCCGGTACAAGCAGCGCCGCGATGTCAGCACCCACTACATGCTTGTCCACCGGAATGTCGAGGAGGTTGATCGACAGCCACAACGAAGCGGCATAAGCATGAATGCCGACCGCAAAAGAAACTGCGACAACCCACGGGCGCAACCGTAGCCTTCCTTCGGACCCGCTGCCGTTGTTACTGGCTTCTACGGCGCCCGCCAGTTCACCGTTCTTATCCATCGCGCCATTGTGGTGGCGGAAGATTGCATAATCATTAAGATATACTCGCTATCGCTGGCGAATGTTAGCCATCGCGATAGACCGCCAGAGTTGGGGTCAGCGCACGGGTGCCAACTTCCGGGGTGGCGACAAGACAGCCTGAACTCCCGGCATACCGCTTTTTGGATGCGACATCCCGTCGCAGTTAAGCGACGGAAACATAATGAAAAAATTCGCCAAATTGATCTGGATCAATGTTGGTTCATAGGGGGGAGAGTAGAAAGAAATCCTCTAACCCTCTCTTACCCGCCAAAACTTCCCGGGGAATGGTGCAAATCATTCCCCGGGGGTTTTTTTTTGGAAAAAGAGGAAGAGCTAGAGGGTGATACCGGCGCGACCTCATGCTTTAAAACGGGCCTTCGGCCCTCCTTGCGCTGATGAGCGGCGTAGCCGCGTCTCGAGTGGCAAGGTCGCTGGATTCCCTCACATATCCCGCGCGATCAGGGCCAGGAAGTCGCCGGGTTCCATCAAAGCCTTGTGGGTGCGGCCGATGACCGTGCCGGACGTGCCGGCGCAGTAGACAACTGGCTCACGTTCGGGGCGTTCGGGGAAATGAATCCGGCCGACGGGGTCGCCCTCGGCGACCTGGGCCTCGATATCCACGAGGATTTCGAAGATGCCCCGGTCGTCGCAGATCAGGAAACAACCCGGGTCGGGCATATGCATCATGCGGGTCGGCGGCAGGCCGAGCGATTCCCGTGCTACATGCTTCCCGTCGACCAGCCCGAAATGCGCCGGTCGGCGCGGCGATGCAATCGGCCATGCGGTCGTCAGATCACGTAGATGACGGAATCGGCGGGCACACCATAATCTTCCAACAGCATGCCGATCGCGACAGCAAGAAAATTACCGTGGATCAGGTCCCCTGCAGCGACTTCAGGAACAGCGACAACAGTTCCGACTGCGACGAGATCGCCAGTTTCGCGTAGACGTTTTTGCGGTGCGTTTTGACCGTGCCCAGTGAAATCCCCAGGTTGAAGCCGATCGATTCCGACGAGTGGCCACGCAGGATCATCTGTGTTACTTCGCGCTCGCGATCCGTCAGCACGTATTTTCCAAAATCGTCGAAGGCATCATCGACCCGTCTGTCCAGCGGTGGCGTCCTGGACCGGGAATCGCCGAATTCGGCCCAGTAACGCCGGAACAAGGCGCCGACGAGCGGAACCACGTCGGACAGGCACGATATCTCCGTCTCGCTGAAACCAGGGCCATCGCTGGTCCGCGACAGGGTTATTTCGGCCAGCGCGTTGTTGTCCAGCGCCAGTGCCAGCAGCAGTTCCTGCATGCCTTGCGGCCAGTTCTCGGTGAGGTAGCCGATTTCCTCCCCGCGACTCGGCAGGACCCGATAGGCCTTGTGGTATTCGCTTTCGAAAAATGCATCCGGCGCCAGATCGCACATCAGGTAAACGCCGGATTCCAGTCCCTTCTGATAAGCCTGATACAAGGGATTAAGAACATAGGTGTTTTCGACATATGCGGCGATGCCCTTCTTCGCGCCCGCCGTTGTAAAATTGTCGTAAATCGGAAGCGGCCTCGAGCGTCCCCGATAAACGAAAACAGCCGCCATTTCGAAGGGTGCCAGATGCCCGAGCGCGCGCACCAGACGCTCCGGGATATCCTCATCTTCCCGGGCATCGACGATCGCGCCGATCTCGCGGTACCAGCCGGTTGCGCTTGTTTCCGTCCCCGAATTCGGCGTTTTTTCTACCGTGTCCAAGGCTCGTCTCCTCGCCGCGGTGCCTCATACCCTGGGGGTATACATGAAGCCACGAGGCAAGATTACTGTATTCGCGGCTAACAGGGAACGATTGGCTGAAAACAGCCGGAACAGGGGGCGCCGTGACATCGCATCCAACTCTCGATGTAGAGTTCTGCCGCAGCCACTTCGAGGCGCTGGCCGGCGGCTGGGTGTTTCTGGAAAACGCGGGCGGCACGCTGGTGCCGCGGCAGGTCACCGAGAGCCTTGCCGATTTCACGACCAACTGCCAGGTGCAGCCCGGTGAAGGTTACGAAGCCTCGGACGCGGGGCAAGTGCGCATCGAGGAAGGTCGCGCGGTGCTGGCGGCCCTGATCAATGCCGACCTTGACGAAATTGTCGTCGGGCCGTCGACGACCAGCAACGTCTACGTCCTGTCGCACGCGCTGACGCCATTGCTGGAGCCCGGCGACGAAATTATCGTCACCAACCAGGACCACGAGGCCAACAACGGCGCGTGGCGCCGGCTGGAAGCCGCCGGCGCGGTAATTCGCGAATGGCGCATGAACGCCGATACCGACGATCTTGAGATCGAGGATCTGGAACCGCTTCTGAACGATCGGACGAAGCTGGTCTGTTTCACTCATTGCTCGAACATCGTCGGCCTCGTCCATGACGTGAAATCGATCGTTCACAGAATCCACGAGGCCGGCGCGCTGGCCTGTGTCGACGGTGTCGCCTATACGCCGCACCGGCGCGTGGACGTGAAGGATCTGGACGTCGATTTTTACCTGTACAGTTCCTACAAGGTCTTCGGCCCTCACATGGGCATATTGTACGGAAAAAGGGACCTGCTGGCGCGGCTGGCCAACCAGAACCATTATTTCGTCGACGCGGACGACCATCAGCGCAGGCTGTGTCCCGGCGGGCTGAACTTCGAACTGACGGCCGCGTGCGGCGGAATTTTAGAGTATTTCGACCAGGTCCATGCGCATCACTTTCCCGGCGCCAATGTCGAGGCATCGCAGAGGCTGGAGCAGGTTTACGATCTGTTCGCCGCCCACGAAACGGCGATGTCGGCGCGTGTCGAGGAATTCCTCACCGCGCGGCCCGGCGTGCGCCTTATAGGGTGCGGCGCGGCCAGGCGGCGCGAACGGGTCGCGGTGTTCTCGTTTCTTGTCGACGGCCGCGATTCCCGTGAGTTTCCCGAAAAACTGCGTGCCCGCAAGATCGGCCTTTATGCGGACGATTTTTATGCGGCTCGCTGCATCGACGCCATTGGCGCGCGCCCGCAGAACGGCGTCGTGCGCGCATCCATGGTTCACTACAACTCCCCGGAAGACGTCGATCGCCTCATCGACGGACTGGACCGGATCATCTGACCGCGGGGAGCATACAAAGCAGAAAAATTAATCGAGGTGAACAAGGAGGACTTCACTATGAAAACCATCGGGATACTGTTGACCGCCGTGTCAGCCGTTATTCTTTTCGGCATGGCGCAGACGGCGTCCGCAGAGACCCTGCGGGTCGGCACGGAATGCACCTACGCCCCCTTCAACTACCGCGACGAGAACGGTCAGCTGCAGGGCTACGACATCGATGTCGGCAATGAGGTCGGCAAGCGCATCGGCGCCGAGATCGAGTGGGTATGCCAGAAATGGGACGGCATGATCCCGTCGCTTCTGGCCAACAAGTTCGATCTTATCGCCGCGTCGATGTCGATCACCGACAAGCGGTTGAAGTCGGTAGATTTCTCCGCGCCATACCGGGTCTCCATCGGCCAATTCATCGGCGCCAAGGACAAGAAACTTAATCTCTTCAAGGCCGACGGTTCGGTGAACACGGCCGGGTTCTCCGGCGTGCGTATCGGCCTGGAGCGGTCAACAACCTACGAGGAATGGATCAAGGCGAAGGTGCCGAGCGCCGATATCGCCTATTACGATAGCAACGAGGCGATGTATCTCGACCTCAAGGCGGGCCGGGTCGACGCCATCATGACGAACCCGATGAAGGCTTTCCTCAGGTTCCTGAGCAAACCCGACGGCGCTGGGTTCGAGGTCATCGGGCCGCAAATCGCCGAGCAGGAATATTTCGGGATCGGCGTCGGCATCGCCCTGCGCAAGGACAACGACGCGTTGAAGGCGCGCATTAGCGACGCCATCGTCGCCATGGGCAAGGATGGCACGCTCGAGAAATTCTCGTTGAAGATTTTCCCCTTCACCATTCACCCCCTCGATTGAGGTGACTATTCGTTGGGGATAAAACCTGAGGGGGGAGCGCCGCGCATGGGCGCTCCCCTGTTTTTTCGGATTTCTCGAGGATCACCCGCAAGATGATCGTAGTCGGCTGGCTGGACGAATTTATGTGGGGATCGCTCGTTGTCCTGCAAATTTTCTTCCTGGCGCTGATCATGGCCGTGACCTGGGGGTTGCTGGGCGCGGCGGCCAAGCTTTCCAGCAACCGCGCCGCCAAATTAACTGCCACGGTCTTCACGACCATTTTCCGCGGCACGCCGGAGCTTCTGGTTCTCCTGATCATCTATTTCGGATCGGCGATCACCCTGACTTCGATCGCGCAGTTTTTCGATCCCGAGGTCAAGTTCGTCGACATACCGCCCCTTTGGGCCGGGTCGTTCGCGGTGTCTCTGATCATCGGCGCCTACGCTACCGAAACTTTTCGCGGCGCCTTCCAAGGGGTCGACCCAGGCACGGTCGAGGCCGCCCGCTCCCTTGGCATCTCGTCCACGAAGACCTTTTTTTACGTGCGGTTGCCGCAGATGTGGCGCCTGGCGCTACCGGGCTTCGGCAATCACATGCTTTCGCTGGTCAAGGATACGGCGCTGGTCTCGGTCATCGGGCTCGAGGAAATCCTCTTTACGGCCGATATCGCGACCAGCGTCACCATCCAGCCCTTCACCATGTATATGGTGGCCGCCTTGATCTACCTGGGTTTCACGACCGTCATCATGTACGGCGTCCGGCTGATGGAAAAGCGCGCCAACCGGCATCTGGAGGGCGGCCGATGAGCTTCGATATCGCCCTGATCATCGAAAGCGTGCCGAAGATGCTGGTCGGCGTCGGCATCACCCTGCAGCTTTTGTTCCTCTCGACGCTGTTCGGGACGCTGCTTGCGATCGTCACGCTGTTGATGCGCATCGGCCCGTTTCGCTGGCTTCGATGGCCGGCTATCGCCTACATCTATTTCTTCCGCGGCACCCCCATGCTGGTGCAGATTTTCGTCATCTACTACGGCCTCGCCCAGTTCGAATTCGTCCGCGACAGCTTTCTCTGGCCGGCGCTCCGAGTTCCCTTCTGGTGCGCCATCATCGCGTTTAGCCTGAATGTCGGCGCCTATACGGCGGAAATCCTTCGCGGCGCCGTTCAGGGGGTCGAAAAGGGATTGCTCGAGGCGGGCTCGGCGCTTGGCCTGACGGCGCGCCAGCGGTTCATCCATATCACCACACCGATCGCCGTGCGCCTCTCCCTGCCCGCCTACGGCAACGAGATCATCAGTCTGATGAAGTCGACCGCCCTGGCCAGCACCATCACCATCTTCGACACCATGGGAGTGGCGCGCACCATCATGGCGCAAACCTTCAAACCCTATGAAGTGTTCATCTCGGCGGCAATCATCTATCTGGTCATTGTATGGTTCATCCAGATGGGTATCGCCCTGGCCGAGCGGCGGTTCGGGCGGTACATGAAACGATGAGGAAAACCATGGCGCAAACCGAACAAGACCCGATTATCCGGCTGAAGAACGTCGACAAGTTCTTCGGCGATTTTCAGGCTCTGAAAAAAGTAAACCTGGAAGTTTTCAAGGGCCAGAAAGTCGTTGTCTGCGGCCCGTCGGGCTCCGGCAAGTCGACGATGATCCGCTGCATCAACCGGCTCGAGAGCCACGACGGCGGGCGCATCCTGGTGAACGGCATCGAGTTGAACGATTCCCTCCGGAATATCGACGCCGTGCGCAGCGAGGTCGGCATGGTGTTCCAGCAATTCAACCTGTTTCCCCATTTAACGGCGGTCGGGAATCTCATGCTGGCGCCCCGGCTGGTTCGCAAAAAATCCAAAGCCGAGGCGCGCGAGATCGCCATGCGCTATCTCGAGCGCGTGCATATCCCCGAACAGGCCGACAAGTACCCGGTACAACTGTCGGGCGGCCAGCAGCAACGGGTCGCCATCGCCCGGGCGCTGTGCATGAACCCGGAAATCATGCTGTTCGACGAACCGACCTCGGCGCTGGATCCCGAAATGATCCACGAGGTCCTCGACGTTATGGTCGAGCTCGCCAATGAAGGCATGACCATGATTTGCGTAACCCACGAGATGGGATTCGCCCGTTCCGTCGCCGACCTGACGGTGTTCATGGACGCGGGCGAAATCGTCGAAGCCAAGCCGCCGCAAGAATTCTTCGAAAATCCAGAACATGAGCGGACCAGACTCTTTCTCAGCCAGATATTGTCGCATTAATGGCAACGGATTCCGAATTGCAGAAATTCAGTAAGTTCGCGGGGCGGTTGGCGGACGCAAGCCGGGCCTGCATCCATGCCATGAACCAGGAGTCTTTCCAGATAATCCGGAAAGGCGACGGCAGTCCCGTTACGGCGGTCGATCAGGCTGTCGAGGACCGTATCCGCGACATGATCGCCGCCGAATTTCCCGGCCACGGGATTGTCGGGGAGGAACGCGGCGAGACGTCCCTGGAAAGTGAGTTCGTCTGGGTGATCGACCCGATCGACGGCACCTTGCCTTTCCTCGCGGGTTTCCCCGTTTACGGTACGCTGATCGCCCTGCTCCACAACGGGAAGCCGGTGCTCGGGGTTGTCGATATGCCCGCGACCGAAGAGCGCTGGATCGGCTGCGACGGATTGCCGACGACGCGCAACGGCGAGCCCGTTCGCACCCGCGCCTGCGCGGATATCTCGGCCGCCCTGCTGTCGACCAGCAATCCGGACTTTTACGGAGCGACGGACTTTCAGGCGTTCGAGCGGCTCAAGGCGAAGGTGCGCTGGACCGTCTATGGCGGGAGTTGCATGGCCTATGCGCAGATCGCCACGGGGCGGATCGATGTCGGCGTCGACGTCGAGTTCGACATTTTCGATTACCTCGCCCTGGTTCCGGTGATTGAAGGCGCCGGCGGCATCGTCACTGACTGGGAGGAAAACCCGCTGACGCTCAGTTCCGGCGGCCGCTTGATCGCGGCCGGCGACCGGCGGATGCATGGCCGGGCTCTGGAGGTCTTGAAAGGCGCAGTCGAAGACCCGCCATAGTCCTCCGCAAACCCGTTATTGTCGAATTTCGCGATCTCTACATTGGTCCTGGGCGATGTAGATTTGTGCAGGTTCGGGCGCCGGGGCCCGGAGCGTTCCGGCCGCCAGATCAGGGTTCCCGCGGGCGATTCTCGTCCCGGCGGGCAAAAGATGCAGAACGGGGGTATAAAAGATACAGGCGGGATGTATGCGGGGAGTATGCGCGGTGCATGAAAAGGTCATGCAAGGAGTAGCGGACAGGCATGGAAAGGGGTATGCGGGAAACTCCCGACCGTGAAAGCGGCGCCTGCCTCGCGAGGCCGTCGGCCCATGGCTTCAGACGCGCATGCGAGGGCTGGACGGGACGGATAACAACCTTGACCTGAAGATTGCACATACGCTCTAATGTAGCCGCGAGGGCGACCGGCGCCGGGCAAAGTGGATCAGGCCGGTCAGAAGCGCTCCAGGGTTGATTGCGCTCCTGCTCGATCGTCATCGCGGCAACAGGCAAGGGGAGTGTAAAAATGTTCAAGATGAATCTACGCGCAATGTTCGTCGCCGGGTTGTTCGGCGTGTTTGCCCTGTCCGGCGCGGCGGCGGCGGAGCCCTATGCGCCGATGGCCGAGGATCCCGGGAAACCGACCATCGAGGGCCAGGAAGCGGGCTATCCCCTGGAGCAGATGATGCTTCAGGCGACCGCGACAATCGTGCCCGACAGAAGCGCGGTCGAGCAGCCGCCCTATCCCGGCGCGGTTATCGTCACGGCGCAGAAGGGCGGCAAGGGCTCTTCCAACGACGTCGCCTTCATGGCGCTTCCCAGCCTGGTTCTCCACGCCACGGACGACGTGGCGAAGGTCGTGGCGTTCTACGTCGAGGCGCTGCCCGGCTGGACGAGATACGACTATTTCGGCATGGACTACCTGTACGAAGGCGGCGGTGAGT
>DAOVHN010000708.1 GCA_030671915.1 Pseudomonadota bacterium | reverse complement strand
CCTTCGGGGTATCGCTGAGGGACGTCACCTTCTCGGTGCGCGAAGGCGAGATTTTCGGTATCGCGGGCGTCGCCGGCAACGGCCAGAATGAACTGTTCCAGGCGCTGACCGGCGAGCGGCCCGTTCATGTCGCCCAAGAAATCCTGATCGACGGTATCGCGGCCGGGCGCAGGGGGGCGGCTCCGCGCCGGCGGCTCGGCATTTGCAGCGTTCCGGAAGAACGCAACGGCCATGCCGCGGTGCCGGAAATGACGCTCACCGAGAACTTCATTCTCAGCGGCTACCGGCGCATGAAGCTGTTGGCCGGCGGTTTTATCCGCAACGAGGCGGCGGAGGAACTTTCGCGGCGCGTGGTAAAGGAATTCAACGTCAAGACCGCCGGCGTCGGCGCCTCGGCAGGCAGCCTTTCGGGCGGTAATCTTCAGAAATTCATCGTCGGGCGCGAAATCGTGCAGGACCCCGGCGTGCTGGTGGTCTCGCAGCCGACCTGGGGCGTCGATGCGGGCGCGGCCGCGGCGATCCACCAGGCATTGTTCGCCCTGGCCGAAAACGGCTCGTCCGTGGTCGTGATCTCGCAGGACCTCGACGAGTTGCTGACCCTGTCGGACCATCTGGCGGTGATCAATCTGGGTACGTTGTCGCCCGGCATGGTGACCGCCGAAGCCAAAATCGACGAAATCGGGCTGCTGATGGGTGGACTGCACGGCATGACCGAGCACCAGCCTGGCCAGAATGGTGGGAACGGAGGAAACGCCAATGTCGCTTAAGATCGAGAAACGCCAGGAACTCGACCTCCGGATGTTCTACCTGACGCCGGTGCTGGCGGTAGTGTTGACCGTTCTGACCGGGTTCCTGCTGTTCATGTTCATGGGCTACGATCCCTTCCTCGGCATCTATTACTTCTTCATCTCGCCGCTCTTGTCCGGCTATAGCCTGGCAGAGCTTGGGTTGAAGGCCTCTCCGCTGATCCTGATCGCGGTCGGCCTGGCGATCGGCTTCCGCGCCAATGTCTGGAACATCGGCGCCGAGGGCCAGTTGACAATGGGCGCGGTGGCGGGCGGCGGTCTGGCCTTGGCCCTGATCGACGTTCAGGGGTTCTGGGTGCTGCCGCTGATAAGCGTCGCCGGAATCCTGGGCGGCATGGCTTATGCGGCGATCCCCGCCTTCCTGAAGGCGCGCTGGGACGTCAACGAAATCCTGACCAGCCTGATGCTGACCTATGTGGCGACGCTGTTCCTCAGCACCCTCGTCTTCGGCCCCTGGAAAGACCCGATGGGTTTCAATTTCCCGCAGTCGGAAATGTTCGGGGATTCCGCGATCCTGCCCATCGTGCTGGAAGGCACGCGGCTGCATCTGGGCGTCATCGTCGCGCTGCTGGTCGCGGTGACCGGCTGGGTACTGATGACCCGCACCATCATCGGTTTCCAGATCCGCGTCGTCGGCCAGGCACCGGCGGCGGCCGCCTTCGCCGGCTTCAGCCGCAAGCGGATGATCTGGATGTCTCTGCTGACCAGCGGCGGCCTGGCCGGGCTGGCCGGGCTGTTCGAGGTGGCGGGCCCGATCGGCCAACTGATCCCGTCGATTTCGCCCGGCTACGGCTTTACCGCGATCATCGTCGCCTTCCTGGGACGGCTGCACCCCATCGGCATCATCGCCGCCGGCCCTATCATGGCGCTGTCCTATATTGGCGGCGAGAACGCCCAGGTGGAGGCCGGCATGCCGCAGGCGGTGACAGGTGTGTTCCAGGGGCTGCT
>DAOVHN010000238.1 GCA_030671915.1 Pseudomonadota bacterium | reverse complement strand
CAGCTTCGCCGCCACGTCCAGCGCCAGATTGATATTCTCCGACCAGACGCTGGCCGCCAGTCCATAGCGCGTGTTGTTGGCCAGCGCGACCGCGTCCGCCGGCGTGCGGAAGGTCATTGACACCAGCACCGGGCCGAAGATTTCCTCTTGCGCTACGGTCGAGGCCGGCTCCACGTCGCTCAACAGGGTCGGGCCGACGAAACATCCATCCTCCGGCAAGGCCACGTCGGGCCGCCACAGCGTGGCGCCTTCCGCGACGCCGCGCGCGACCAACGCCTCGATGCGTTCCTTCTGCACCGGCGCGACCAGGGCCCCGATATCGATGGTCTTGTCCAGCGAGTCGCCGACACGCAGCGTATTCATGCGCGTGCGGACCTTGGCGAGGAACGCCTCGGCGATCCCTTCCTGCACCAGCAGGCGCGAGCCGGCGCAGCAGACCTCGCCCTGGTTGAGCCAGATGGCGTCCACCAACCCCTCGACGGCGCTGTCCAGATCCGCGTCCTCGAAGACGATGAAGGGCGACTTGCCGCCTAGTTCCAACGTCAGGGTCTTGGCCGCGCCCGCCGTCGCCTCGCGCACCAGCCGGCCGACCTCGGTCGATCCGGTGAAGGCGATCTTGTCGATCCCGTCATGGCGGGCGATCATCTCGCCGGTGCGCCCGTCGCCGGTCACGATATTGACCACGCCCTTCGGCAGGCCCGCCTCGCGGCACAGTTCGGCGAACAGCAGCGCGGTCAGGCTGGTGAATTCGGCCGGTTTCAGCACCACCGTATTGCCCATCGCCAGCGCTGGCGCGACCTTCCAGGCCAGCATCAGCAGCGGGAAATTCCATGGGACGATCTGGCCCGCCACGCCGACCGGCCCGTAACCGGCCAACTCGCTTTCCATAAGCTGCGCCCAGCCGGCATGATGATAGAAATGGCGCGCCACCAGCGGCACGTCGATGTCGCGGCTTTCGCGAACCGGCTTGCCGTTATCCATGGATTCCAGCACCGCGAACAGGCGGGAATGTTTTTGTACCAGCCGCGCCAGCGCATAGAGATAACGCGCCCGGCCATGCCCGCCGAGCTTGTTCCAGGCGCCTTGCGCCTTGCGCGCGGCGGCCACGGCGGCATCCACATCCTCCGCGCCGGCTTGCGCGATGCGGGCCAGCGCTTCGCCGGTCGCCGGGTTGGCTGTCTCGAAACTCTCGCCCGACGCCGCCTCGGCCCATTCGCCGCCGATGAACAGCCCGAAGGCGCGGCCATGCTGGTCCAGCCAGGCGCGGGCCTGCTCGTCGCTCTCCGGCGCCGGCCCGTATTCCATGCTCTCGAAGATCGTCGCGACACTCATATCCCTATCCCATCGGCTGATGGTGGGAGGCCGCGTAACGGCCCGTTGCGTAATGCGAGAGCTGGCGCTCGATATCGCCGAGCAGGCTGGAGGCGCCGAAACGAAACAAATCCGGCTCCAGCCACGCCCGGCCGAGTTCCTCCTTCATCAGCGCCTGCCAGACCGTGGCGTCCTTTGCCCTGGAAATCCCGCCCGCCGGCTTGAAGCCGATGGCATGGCCGGTGCGTTCGCGATAGGCGCGGATCATGCGGGCCATCACCAGGCCGACCGGCAGGGTCGCGTTGACCGGCTCCTTGCCCGTCGATGTCTTGATGAAATCGGCCCCTGCCATCATGCAGACCAGCGAGGCCTTGCCGACATTGCGCAGCGTGCCCAGCTCGCCGGTCGCCAGGATGGTCTTCATATGGGCCGGTCCGCAGGCCTCGCGAAAGGCGCGAACCTCTTCGTACAGCGACTTCCAGTCGCCGGTCAGCGCATGGCGGCGGGTAATCACGATGTCGATCTCGGCCGCGCCCGCCGCCACCGACATCTCGATCTCTCTCAGCTTCAATTCGAACGGGGTCTGCCCGGCGGGGAAACCCGTCGACACGGCGGCCACCGGGATGCCACTGCCGGCCAGCGCCTCCACGGCGGTCTCGATCATCTCGTGATAGACGCAGACCGCGCCGGTATGGATCGGCAACTCCGCCGCGCCCAGGGCTTCCAGAATTTCGCCACGCACCGGACGCCGCGCCTTGGCGCAGAGCCGGCGCACCCGGCCCGGCGTGTCGTCGCCCGATAGCGTCGTCAAATCGATGCAGGTGACGGCCTTCAACAACCAGGCCGCCTGCCAGTCCTTCTTGACCGTGCGCCGCCCCGGCAGGCTGGCGGCACGGCGTTCCACCGCGCTACGGTTGACGCGGACATCATCGACCCAGTCGAGATCGAGCGCCATGCCCGGATTGCGGCCCGGTTCCGCCTTGTCCGGGTGCAGTTCGGCGACCCGGTTCATGTGCCGAACTCCCTGAGGTTGGCCACATCGCCGATATTGCCCACGATCCAACGCGCCGCCGGCTCCGACAGGATAAGGTCGGTAACGATGCCGGTGCGCAATGCGCCGAGCACCGCCTTGCCCTTGCTGGTGCCGCCGACCACGGCGATGACCCGCCGGCCGCGCAATTCCTCAAGGCCGAGACCCAGCGAATGGGCGTTGACCCGGCTGTCGACCGGCCGGCCCTCGATATCGACGAAGCTGCCCATGATGTCGCCGACCGCATCGAGAGATTTCAGTTCCTCCCATTCCGCCGGGTCGATCATGCCGACCTGGCGGATATGGGCGTCGTCTTCCTCCAGCGTGCCGATGCCGACGATCACCACCTCGGCCTGGCGCGCCAGGTGGAGCATGTCCTGCACGCTCTTCTGGGCCAGCAGGACTTCCTTTTCGGTATCGTCGGCGGCCAGATAGGGCACCGGCAGATAGTAACCCTCGCCCCCGGTGCGCTCCACCAGCCGGTTGACCACGTCGAAGGGATTGGCGGAAAGCTTGCGCGTCAGGCTGCCCGATACGGAAACGAAACGAAGGTCGGGGCGCTTCAGCGACGGCATGCGGGCGATGGAAGCAGCCAGCGAGCGACCCTTGCCGACGCCCACCAGCGCGCCCGACTCCATGCCGAACAGCACGCGGTGCAGGAACCGCGCGGCCGCCGCGCCCACGGACGCGAACTCGCCCTCGGCCTTGTCCCCGTCCAACGCCGGGGCCACGATGCAGTTGCGCAGCCCGAATTGCCGGACCAGCACCTCTTCAAGGGCGATGCATTCGGCCGGGGCGCCCTCGATAAAGACTTTGACGAGCCCGCGATTCTGCGCCAGCGCGATCAGCCGATGCGCCTTGGCCGGCGAAACGCTCAGCCGCCGGGCAATCTCGCTCTGCGTATAGCCGCCGATAAAGGACAACCACGCGGCGCGCGTGGCCAGGTCGAGATCGCTGTCGTCGGTGGGTTTCGTGCTTTTTTTCACGGTGCTTTGGTCAGCCTTGAAATTTTTTTCACTCCCTGAGATTTTTATCGTATGCTCGCCGGCAGGGTTGAGTCAACTGCCCGCATATGTCGTCTCCAATGCTGGAGATTTGTCGTTGATCGAGGCAGTTTTCTCAATTTCCCGATGCAAGAAACCTGGAACGGCCCCGCCTGCAAAAAATACCGTGGTGCGGGCCCTTGGAAAACAAAACACGACAGACAGGAGAGTCATCATGCTTCACATCGTTAGGCAATCCGCGGCGTGGATTATCGCCGGCGCCCTTATCCTCGCCCTGCCCTTCGCGGCATCGGCCGAGCCGACGAAGATCACCTTCCTTCACACCAACGACGTCTATGAGATTTCGGCGAAGCGGGGTCAGGGCGGTTTCTCGGAGTTGATGACCCTGCTGCGCGCCGAACGCGCGGCCGCCGACCACAGCATCACCACCTTTGGCGGCGACCTGATTTCGCCGTCGGTCATGTCCGGGCTGACCAAGGGCACGCAGATGGTCGAGCTGATGAACGCCATCGGCGTGGACGTCGCCGTGCCCGGCAACCATGAATTCGATTTCGGGCCCGGGATCGCGGCCAAGCGCATCGGCGAGGCGAAATTTCCCTGGCTGGGCGCCAACGTGCTGGGCAAGGACGGCAAGCCGGCGGCCGGCATGTCCGCGCTGCACACCGTGAAGGTGGGTGACTTCACCGTCGGCTTCTTCGGGGTGCTGGACCCGCAAACGGCGACGCTGTCGTCGCCGGGCGCGGATATCGAGTTCGCGTCCGTCATGGACACGGCGGCGGCGTCCGTCAAACAGCTTCAGGAAATGGGCGCGGACGTCATCGTCGCGCTGACCCATCTCTCGATGGCCGACGACCGGGCGCTGGCCCGCGGGGTCAAGGGCATACACGCCATCCTGGGCGGTCACGACCATGAGCCGATCGCCTGGCAGGAAGGCAAAGTTTCCATCCTCAAGGCCGGTTACGACGCCCACCATCTGGGCGCGCTGGACCTGTCGGTCGAATGGGTCGAAAGCCGCGGCAAGAAGAAGCTGCAGGTGGTGCCGGCCTGGCGCCTGACCTCGACCGCCGGCGTCGCCGCCGACCCTGAAATCAAGGCGATCGTCGACGGGCATAACGCCAAGCTGGACGAAGACCTGAACGTGCCCGTGGGCGAGACCAAGGTGGTGCTGGATACCCAGCGCGCCTCGGTGCGCACGAATGAGACCAACTTCGGCAACCTGATCGCCGACGCCATGCGCGCCGGTGTCGGGGCCGATATCGCCATCGCCAATGGCGGCGGCATTCGCGGCGACCGCACCTACGAGGCCGGCACGGTGCTGACCCGCAAGGACGTGCTGACCGAACTGCCCTTCGGCAATGTCACGGTGCTGCTGGAAATGTCGGGCGCCGATGTGCTGGCGGCGCTGGAAAACGGCGTCTCGCAGGTCGAGGAGAAGGCGGGGCGCTTCCCGCAGGTCTCGGGCCTCAGCTTCACCTACGACCCGTCGGCGGCGGCCGGCAGCCGTGTCGTCGAGGTTATGATCGGCGGCAAGGCGCTGGACAAGGGCGCGACCTACAAAGT
>DAOVHN010000115.1 GCA_030671915.1 Pseudomonadota bacterium | reverse complement strand
GTCGCCAGCATGGCGCGGTCGATCGGTTTTTCGACATGGTCGTCCATTCCCGCGGCGAGGCAACGCTGGCGTTCTTCCGCACCGGTATGCGCGGTCATTGCGATTACAGGAATGTTCCCCTTGGGTTCGGGCAGGTTCCGGATTGCCGCCGTTGCCTCGAATCCGTCCATCTCCGGCATCCAGATATCCATCAAGACAGCGGCATAGTCACCGTCCCGCACCGCGTCGATCGCCGTACGACCATCCGGAACCGCACCCGCCTCGTAGCCCATCTTGTTCAGTATGGTCGTGGCGAGAATGCGATTCGTCGAGCTGTCGTCGACAATCAGGAGCGGCCCGGTGGGCTTAACTGGCGCCGGACGCGCCCTTCGCGCCATCGTTTCTTCCGGCGCCGCCGTGGGTTCCCACTGCCCCACGCCGCGATATCCCAGGAACTCTCCGTTGCCGTCATATCTCGGCAGGCCGCTGAGGCGCACCCGCGCCATCCTGCCGCCTGCGTCAAGGATAAGGCAGACTTCGTTCAACCGTTGGCGCCGGTCCATGTCGAGTAAGCAGTTTTGGGCCACCAACTTGTCCGCGACCTCGCCGGCGACCGTCAGTTCCGCCGGGCTACGTCCTGTCATCCAGCCAAAATCCATGTTTTCGGTATCCGTGCCGACCGCCCTCGCCATGACGAAGCGATGCAGGACATCCGTCTCCCAGATCCATTCTGCCGCTGCGGAAAGAAACTGGCGGAACTGCTTCCCGGCGGCCCGGAAATCGGTCTCCAGCGCTGCAATTCGTGAAAAGTCCTGGGCCGTCACGACGAAACCGCCGTTAGCCAGTTCCCGCCGTCCCAGCAGCAGCCACCGTCCGTCGGCCATCTCGTGCTCGCCGGCGAATTCGGCCGGCTGCTCGGGGTCACCCGCTATCGCGGCGGCAAGCGCCGTAAAATCCGCACGGACGCCGGGGTCCGGGAAAGCCTGCCGGAACGCTTCATTGCAGTGGCGCATCGTGCCGGCGGTATCGTATAGCGCCGCACCAAGGGGCAGGATATCGACAACCTCCTCGACGCCCGCCCCCTGCCCGGCATTCCCGGCCATGCCGGAAACCTGCATGATAAGCAGGACGAATGCGGCGAGAAAAACGGACACCCAGACCAGCAGCGGCAGAATGGAGCCGCCTTCCGCCGAAAGGCCGACAAATTCGAAAACCGCCCCGCCAACGGCAAGGAACGAGATCGGAAGCAAAGCAAATAGTAACCAGTGGCACCGGGTCAATATATCGGTCCAAAAATCCGTTAAAATCCAACAGTCATTGCTCTCCCGCAATTCGGCCGGTTCGTCAAGGGTCGAGAGCGGCTTGCCAGCGGCCGCCTCGCAATGCATTAGTTCGGATATGATGCATTTATTCACCGATTTCGGCCTTGATGGCCCCTATGCCGGCCAGATGCGCGGCGTACTGGCGCGCGCCGCGCCGGAGGTTCCGATAATCGACCTGATGCATGACGCGCCGGCCCGCGATCCCTACCGGTCTGCCTATCTGCTGGCTGCCCTGGCCGCGGAAATGGGTCCCGACAGCGTCTGTATCGCCGTTGTCGACCCGGGCGTCGGTGGTGAGCGGCCGCCGGTTATCGTCTCGGCGGATGGAAAACGTTTCGTCGGCCCCGGCAACGGGCTGTTCGAGATGGTCCAGCGCAGGGCCGCGCGAGCCAGGGCCTGGACCATCGACTGGCGGCCAGAGAAGCTCTCTGCTTCGTTCCATGGCCGCGACCTGTTTGCGCCAGTCGCCGCCATGCTGGCCAGGGACGAATGGCCCGCCTGTAGCCAAATGGCGGAGGGTTGGCGCGACGATCCGCGCCGCCCGGGCGCGAGTTGGCCCGACGATCTGGCCGAAGCGATTTATATCGACGGTTTCGGCAATGTGATGACCGGGCTTCGCGCCGCGGGATTGAGCGAACGGGCGACGATCGAGGTCGCGGGCAAGTTGTTTTCCCGCGCCCGCACCTTCGGCGATGTCGCCGAAAGCCAGGGGTTCTGGTACGAAAACGCGCTGGGGCTTGTTGAGATCGCGGTTAATGGCGGCAGCGCCGCCCGGCAATACGGGATCGAGGCCGGCACCCCGGTGATTATGCGAACCTGAAAGGAATTACAGGATGGAAAGCGGTGCCCATGCCTTCGCCCAGGACCCGCGCAACGAAACGGTCCTGATATTTGTGAATGGCGATTTGAAACCGCGCTCCGAGGCCATGGTGTCGGTCTTCGACAGCGGCTTCCTGATGGGCGACGGGGTGTGGGAAGGGGTGCGCCTGCATAACGGCAAGGTCGCCTTCCTGGACCGCCATCTCGATCGGCTTTACGAGGGTGCGAAGGCGATCGACCTGGATATCGGCATGTCGCGCGAGGAATTGAAGGCCGCGCTTTACCGCACCCTGAAAGCCAACGATATGCGATCCGGCGTGCATGTGCGGCTGATGGTGACGCGGGGATTGAAGACCACGCCCTACCAGGATCCCCGGGTCAATATCGGGAAGGCGACGGTGGTCATCATCGCCGAACACAAGGCGGCCAGCGAAGAAGTCGCCGGCCACGGCATGAAGCTGTTCACCGTGCATGTGCGCCGCGGCGCACCCGACGTGCTGGACCCCAAGCTGAACATGCACTCCAAGTTGAACTGCATCACCGCCGCGATCCAGGCGGCCAAGGCCGGCGCCGACGAGGGACTGATGCTGGATCCACACGGCTTCGTCGCGACATGCAATTCCACCAACTTCTTCATCGTGCGCAAGGGAGAGGTCTGGACCTCGACCGGGCGCTACTGCATGAACGGCATCACGCGGGCCAACATCCTGGCGTTGGCCCGGCAAAACGGCATTCATGCGCAGGAGCGCGATTTCTCGCTGACCGAGACCTACGGGGCGGAGGAAGCCTTCGTCACCGGCACCTTCGGCGGGGTGACGCCGGTACGCGAACTGGACGGCCGGCTATTCGGCGATGGCAAGCCAGGACCGGTTAGTCTGCGGCTGCGCACGCTGTACGCCAAGCTGATCGACCGTGAATGCCCGCCGCCGGTGACGGTCTGACGCGGTGACGGCGGCGCGTATCGCCATGTGGTCGGGGCCGCGCAACGTCTCGACGGCGCTGCTGCGGTCCTGGGGCAGCCGGGCCGACTGCACGGTCTGGGACGAGCCGCTCTACGCCCATTACCTGACGCGATATCAGCCGGATCATCCCGGCGTCCCTGAAATCATCGCCGCCCATGAAACCGACTGGCACAAGGTTGTCGAGACCATCCTCGGCCCGGTACCCGGCGGCAAGGCGATCCATTACCAGAAACATATGGCGCACCACATGCTGCCGCATATCGACGACGGCTGGCTGGCCGGGGTGAGCAATGCGTTCCTGATCCGCGACCCGGCCGAGGTGCTGCTGTCCATGTCGAAGGTGATGGAGACCGTCACCCTTCAGGATACCGGCTTTGCCGACCAGTACCGGCTGTTCGAACGGGTGCGCGAGATGACCGGCGAGACCCCGCCCGTGATCGACGCCCGCGATATCGGCACGGATGCCGAAGGTACGCTGAGGGCGCTCTGCGCGGCGCTGAAGGTCCCGTTCGATCCGGCCATGCTGTCCTGGCCGCCGGGCCCGCGCGCGAGCGATGGCGTATGGGCGAAATACTGGTACGGCAACGTCAACAAATCGGCCGGCTTCCGGCCCTGGAGGGCGCGGACCGAAGAACCGCTGCCCGATCGGGTGAAACCGCTGCTGGCCGAACTGACCGGGATTTACGAGGCGATGCAGCTGCACCGGCTCACGCCTTAGAGCCGATCCGTAACGGCAGGGTGGAGGCCAGGTTCTTAAGAAGTCGTGCTACGGCCCTTCCTCCCACATATCTTCCAGGTCGTCGCGGGGCCGGGGGGTCAGCCTTATGTCGCGGCTTCCCGGATGGCGCGCCAGATGCGCTCCGGTGTGGCCGGCATCGGCAGGTCCGTCACGCCCCGCGGGGCCAGCGCATCCAGGATCGCGTTGAAGGCGGTGGGGATGGCGCCACTCGTTCCCGCTTCACCACAGCCCTTGACGCCCAGCGCATTGGAAGTGGCGGGCACCGGATGGTGGCGGATATCGAAGGAAGGCACTGTTTCGGCGCGGGGCATGGCGTAGTCCATGAAGGAGCCGGTCAGCAGCTGGCCATCGTCATCGTAGACCGCCGTCTCCATCAATGCCTGGCCGATGCCCTGGACGATGCCGCCATGGGTCTGTCCTTCGACCAGCATGGGGTTGATAAGATTGCCAAAATCATTCACCGCCAGATAACGGTCGATGCGGCAATGGCCGGTTTCCGGGTCGATTTCGACCTCGCAGATATGGCAGCCGTTCGGGAAGGCCGATGGCGGCGTGTCGGTGACCAGTTCCGCATCCAGCGAACCGGGAAGGCCATCGGGCACGCTGGCAGCCGCCGTGATCCGGGCCGCGAGATCCTGGATGGCGATCGCCCGGTCGGTGCCGACCACGCGGAACTCGCCGGCGGCGAATTCGATATCCTGCACCGCCGCCTCCATTTCATGCGCCGCCCACTGGCGGCCGTTCTCGATGACCGCGTCCGATGCCAGGGCAAAGGCGTTGCCGCTGGCCATCGCCGATTTCGAACCGCCGGTGCCACCGCCCATTTTCAGCTCGTCGCTGTCGCCCTGTATCAGGTCGATCATGTCGAAGGGAACGCCCAGCCGTTCGCAGACGATTTGTGCGAAGGCCGTCGCGTGGCCCTGCCCCTGGTCCAGGGTGCCGGTCAGAATGATCACACGCCCGTCCGGGCGGAACCGGATGGCGCCAAGCTCCTTGCCGGGCCCGGCCGTCACTTCCAGATAGCTGGTTACGGCGCGCCCGCGCAGCAGGCCCCTGGCTTCCGATGCCTTACGGCGCACCGCGTATCCGTCCCAGTCGGACGCGGCCGCGGCTTCAGTCAGTATCGAGGGAAAATCGCCGCTGTCATATTCCATGCCGGACGCGGCCTTGAAAGGGATAGCATCGGCCGGGATCAGGTTGCGTCGGCGCAGTTCCAGGCTATCGCGGCCGGTTTCCCGCGCGGCGGCATCCACCAGCCGTTCCATGATGTAGTTGCCCTCCGGCCGCCCCGCTCCGCGATAGGGCGCGATGGTCACCGTATTGGTGAAGACGCAACGGCAGGTCACTGCAATCGCCGGCGTCTTGTAGAGGCTGGCGACGTTCTTCATGATATTGCCCGACGGCATGACTGGGCCGAACGGCGTCATATAGGCGCCCAGATTGCCGATCATGTCGATCCGCATCCCTAGGAAATCGCCCTCTTCGTTCAGCGCCAGCGCGGCGTCGGCGATCATGTCGCGGCCCTGGAAATCCGAGAGGAACGCGCCGCTGCGATCATCAATCCATTTGACCGGCCGGCCCAAGTCGCGCGCCGCATGCAGCACCAGAAGGTTCTCGCCAAACTGCTGGGACTTCATGCCGAAGGATCCGCCGATATCCTTCGAGACGACATGCAGCTTGTCCGGCTCGATCTTCAGCACGGCGGTGGCCAGGGTCTGTCGCATGCCGTAAACGCCCTGGCAACCCAGATGGACCGTAAAGCGCCCGCTCGGTGCGTCGTATTCGCCAACCGCGCCGCGCGGCTCCATCGTTGCCACCACCACGCGGTTGATCGGTATCCGCATCCGGGTGACGTGGGCGGCCTTGGCAAGGGCCTCCCCGACAGCATCGAAATTGCCTTCGCACCAGTCGACACAAAGGTTCGCGGCGTCGTCATGGATTTGCGTGGCGCCCGGCGCCAGCGCCTCCTCGGGGTCGACAATCGCGGGCAGCGGGTCGATGTCGAACATCACCGCTTCGGCGCCGTCGCGCGCCGCCTCGGGTGTTTCGGCCACCACGAAGGCGAGGCCCTCGCCGGCAAATTTCACCTTGCCGTCGGCCAGGGCGTATCGCGCCGGGCTTTGCGGATCGCTGCCGTCGCGATTCTTTAGCAGCTTGCTGCCGGGAAAAGGCCCATAGCCGGCCGCTTTCAGATCGTCGATCGTGTAGGCCGCCAGAACGCCCTCGACCTCGCGCGCAGCCGATACATCGATGCCGCGGATGATCCCATGCGCATGGGGAGAGCGTAGCACATAGCCGAACGCCATGCCCGGCAGGTCGATATCGTCGGTATAGCAGCCCTCGCCACGCAACAGGCGCGGGTCTTCCTTGCGCGAAACCGACTGTCCGCTGGCGAATTTTTCGAACGCCGGCGGCGTTGGGGAAATCTCGTTCATGGCAGGCCTGATGGTAAGGTTGAAATACGCGGGCGCCCTTGATAGCACCTTCGGCTGAACAGGTCAGGGGGATGTTATGGACTTTAGTCCATCGCCCCGCCAGCGAATGCGTCGGCGCATCCAGGCCAATCGATAGCGATCCGGCAATCGCACCCGGCCTCAGCCCTTGCCCTTTATCAGCCCCCGGTAGGCGTGCCAGCTGGCATGGCCGATCAGCGGCAAGGTCAGGACAAGCCCGATATAGCCAACGATCAGGCCCGCACCCGTTATGACGACGATCATCATGGCCCAGAACAGCATGGCGCGGAAATTCAACGCAACGGCCACGACACTGGTGACAACGGCCTCAAGGAAGCCGGCGCCCTCGTCCAGCATTATCGGCAGTGACGCGACGCCTGCCATGAAAACCAGGACTGCGAGTACGCAGCCGACCGCTGTGCCGACCGCCAGGAATATGTACCCTTCGACGGAAAAAAAGACCGCATTCAGCATGCTCTGCGGATCCAGACTGGTGTAGGGAAAAGAGAGTGCGAAAATCATCACCGCGAGCCGGGCCCAGATGATCGAAAACAACACCAGGGCGAGTCCGGTTCCAAGCAGCGGCGCCGGATTGGCCCGCCAGGAACTCAGTGCACGTTGGAGACTGGGCTGCTCGCCATGTTCAAGATCGCGGCTGATTGCATGAAACCCGACGGTCAGCGCCGGTCCCACGAGCAGAAAGCCGCTGATCATCAGCGGTATGAGATACTCGAGGCCGGCCAGGAAGAGTCCTGCGGTGAGCAGGATTCCGGCAACAACGAAGATCAGCCCGTAACTGAGACTGACCCATCCACCGGCCTTAAAGTCCCGCCATCCGGCGCCAAGCCATTGGAATGTATCGTCGATGGTTACCGTGTTTACGCGGTCCTGATAGGGCAGGACTCCCGTCGGCGGGTTTTCTGTATCGCTCATCCGTCTCTTCACCCTCTGTCTGGAACGTTTAACCCTATTAGTTTTCTGTTTAAAAGCAGCCTAGCCCAGCTACCAAATCTTTGCACAAGAATACCCGCAAAGCGCGGCACCCCGGCATTTTTTCTTGAGACCTGGAAGGATTGCCCGCGGCGATTACTGTGCGACCCGAGACATAGGTGACGATTTGTACCGGACACATGGGTAACACTTTTCGCCTTTTGGCGGGAGGTGTTGATGCCGTGGAAAGAGAGTTCGGTGATGGAAGAACG
>DAOVHN010000443.1 GCA_030671915.1 Pseudomonadota bacterium | reverse complement strand
GCCCTGGAACGCGGGGAATGGGAGGATGCGCGCCGATTTGCCGATGCGCTGGAAGACTATACCAGCGCCGAACCCCTGCCATGGAGTGACTTCTTCGTTTCCCGGGCTCGCGCGCTGGCCGCCGCAAGCGATGGCCGGCGCGATGAAGCCCTGACCGCGGAACTCGCCAGGCTTCGCGACATCGCCGTCACCGTGGGATTCAAGGTCGCGCTGGAAGCGATCGACAACGCGCTTGAGACGCAGCAAGCGGCCGAGTAATACCAAGGTTCACAGCAATCTAGGCTCGTCGGGCTCCGGCGGCTCGTCGGTTGCGGGCGCTGCCGGTTCGATCAGACCCGCATCGTCATGGGTCGGGTCGTTGAGCCGGCGGCTGACCGGGTACGCCGTAAGATCGCCACGCCAGGGTTCGATCAAGTCCGAGGCTTCTACCGGCGAGGCTTCCAGCCAGGGGCCAAAGCGCCCGATATCCAGAATCACCGGCATGCGGTCGTGTATCGGTCGCATCGTCTCGTTGGCGTCCGTCGTGATGATCGCGCAGCTCTCGACCACCGTTCCGTCGCGACCCTGCCAGCGATCCCATAGCCCTGCGAAGGCGAAGGGCGCGCCGTCGGCCCGTTCGATCCGCCAGGGCTGCTTGCCGCCGGCGGTCTTCTTCCATTCATAGAAACCATCGGCCGGAATAAGGCAGCGCCGCTTGCGGAATGCATCGCGAAACATCGGCTTGGCCTCGACGGTTTCGCCGCGGGCGTTGATAGGCTGGCTCATCGAAGCGGGATCCCGCGCCCAGGCCGGAACGAATCCCCATTGCAGGAAAGCCAGTTCCCTCTCGCCCGTTTCCCCGCGGCGCCTGATCACCGCAATCCGTTGCGAGGGCGCAATATTGTAATGCGCCTCCAGCATGGGCGCGTTTTCCACATCCACCCCGAACAGGCGGCCAATCGCCTCAACGGGCAGGGTCAGGCTGAACCTTCCGCACATAACGGCCCGATCATGCCAGATATTGGCCCCGACACGCGACTCCCGCGTGAAGCCAGGGCTTTTCCAGCGCCTCGCAGTGATTCCTTGACGGCCGTCGCATTATCCGTATCATTCCATATGTTCCTGTTTTGTACCCAGTGACAATTAAACAAAATATGGTATTCTCGTCAATTACAACTACGACATCTTGTGTTTATGCACAGGTTTTCCTGTCCACAGGCTGTGTAAAGAGGGGATAAGAATGGACGACTCGACCGAAATGCTGCTGCGCAAATCGTTTGAGAGCGAAGAACTGCTTGATGGCAGTGCGGAGGAGTCGGTCGAGATGCAGAATTCGGTTCTGGTGCCCGAACCTGTGGATAACCTGCCACTGGAAACGGATCCCGAGAAGCACGAGAAAGTCCGTGACTTCGCACAGAACGACCACGGCATCCGCGTCCATATGGACCGCAGCCGCGACGCGCTGTTGACCAAATTCGGCAAGGCAACCTTGAGCGACCGCTATCTGCTGCCAGGCGAGAGCTTCCAGGATCTGTTCGCGCGCGTGGCGATGCATTACGCAGACAACTCTGCCCATGCCCAGCGGCTGTACGATTACATCAGCAAGCTCTGGTTCATGCCGGCGACCCCGGTGCTGTCGAACGGCGGCGCCCAAAAGCGCGGCCTGCCGATTTCCTGCTTCCTGAACGAGGCTTCCGACAGCCTGGAGGGCATCGTCGACCTGTGGAACGAGAATGTCTGGCTGGCGGCGCGCGGCGGCGGCATCGGCAGTTACTGGGGCAATCTGCGCTCGATCGGCGAACAGGTCGGCTTGAACGGCAAGACCTCGGGCGCCATCCCCTTCATCCGCGTGATGGACTCGCTGACGCTGGCGATCAGCCAGGGCAGCTTGCGCCGTGGCAGCGCCGCCGTCTATCTGCCGGTCAACCATCCCGAGATCGAGGAATTCATCGAACTGCGCCGCCCCACGGGCGGCGATCCGAACCGCAAGGCGCTTAATCTGCATCACGGCGTGCTAATCCCGGACGCCTTCATGCGCGCGGTTGAAAATGACGAGGAATGGGCACTGACCAGCCCCAAGGACGGGTCGGTGCTGCACAAGGTATCCGCCCGCGGCCTGTGGATCCGCATCCTCACTTCGCGCGTCGAGACCGGCGAGCCCTATATCGTCTATTCCGACCATGTGAACCGGGCGATCCCCGAGCATCAGAAGCTGGCGGGCCTGACCGTCAAGACCTCGAACCTGTGCTCGGAGATAACACTGCCGACAGGGACCGACCATCGCGGCGAGGAACGCACCGCGGTCTGCTGCCTGTCGTCACTGAATGTCGAGAAATATATGGAATGGGAAGGGCACCCGACCTTCATCGAGGACGTGATGCGGTTCCTCGACAACGTGCTGTCCGATTTCATCGCCAGTGCGCCGGAAAGCATGTCCCGCGCGGCTTATGCGGCGATGCGCGAACGCTCGGTGGGGCTGGGCATCATGGGTTTCCATTCCTTCCTGCAGGCCAGCCTGATCCCGCTTGAGGGCGTCATGGCCAAGGTCTGGAACAACCGCATGTTCAAGCATATCCGTGCCCAGGCCGACGCCGCCAGTTCTAGGTTGGCCGGAGAGCGCGGCCCCTGCCCCGATGCCGGCGACTACGGCATCATGGAGCGTTTCTCGAACAAACTGGCGGTCGCGCCGACGGCGTCGATTTCAATTATCTGCGGCGGCGCCTCGCCGGGAATCGAGCCGATCGCGGCCAACAGTTTTACCCACAAGACGCTGAGCGGCTCCTTCACCGTGCGCAACAAACACCTGAAGCGCCTGCTGGAGAAGAAGGGCCATGACGATGACGATACCTGGTCGTCGATCTCGACCAACGAAGGCTCGGTCCAGCATCTAGATTTTCTGGACGAGAACGAGAAGGAGGCCTTCCGCACGGCCTTCGAGATCGACCAGCGCTGGCTGATCGAACATGCAGCCGACCGGGCGCCGTATGTCTGCCAATCGCAGTCGCTGAACCTTTTCCTGCCGGCTGACGTACATAAGCGCGACCTGCATCAGTTGCATCTGCTGGCCTGGAAGAAAGGCGTCAAGAGCCTCTATTACTGCCGCTCCAAGTCGATCCAGCGGGCCGAGGCGGTGGC
>DAOVHN010000265.1 GCA_030671915.1 Pseudomonadota bacterium | reverse complement strand
TTGCGGATTTCCAGGCCGGTATTTTCGGCCACCAGCGTGGGCTGTCCGGGCTGGACCGCGTCGCCGGCGCCCACCGAGCCTGTCACGTTCGAACTTATTAAATCGTCGCTGTCCACGTCTGTCTCTCCCATTATTCGATAACCGGTTCAGTTCGGTGGCTGAACCAGCCCCCCGACGCTGCCCCCGCCGCCGATCAGGCGGCTGACGCCGGTGTTAAGGTTAACCTCGGCGCATTTGCCCTTGAGCACGCTTGCCCCGCGGCGGATTTCCACGTTGCCGCACAGCGTGGCAACACCGGATTTGGCGTCGTAGACAGCTTCGTTCCCCTTGGCCGAATCTTCAGGTGTCGAGATCTGCACACCGCCGACCGCCTCGACCCGGCTCAACTCCATCTTGCCGCCGTCGGCAGACTGTAAATAGGCGCTGATTACGTCGGCGCTGATTTTCCGGTCGCCGTTTTCGGCCACCGCCCCGCCACGCGCCACGGCGAGCTGTTTCACTTCCCAATATTCCAGGTTCTGCGCCGCCGTCACGACAAGCTGTTCAGCCTCGAAGCGCGGCTTGCCGCCGGATAAAACGAACACACCCTGATCGAGATCGTAGGCCGCGCTTTCGCCGAAACCCTTCGCCCCGTCGGAGGCGATCCGGACCTTGCCCGCGGCGTCGATCCGGTAAACTTCCTGCTCCTTGCCACCCTTGCCGTCGCGATACCAGGCGCTGACGGAATCGGCTTCCAGCTTCATCTTCCCGCGCGTCAGCACCACGCCCCCGGCCGCCACCAGGACTTTCTCCGTGCGCCGCCATTCCAGCCCGTCGCCGGCGGTGATCTCTATCGGTATTTCGGCCGCCAGGCCCGTGAGCGCGAACCCGGCGAGCGCCAGCAGAAAAATCAGGGGAGTCGCACGCATTACCGTCATTGCCCCAGCTCCGGCACGCTATACAGGACTGCGCTGACAGGCCCGGTGAAATAGAAGACCGCCGTATCTTCGCGAATACGAAAACCCTGGGCATCAAAGCTGCCGAAGGGCGCCTGTGCATGAATCGGGTCATGGCCCGCGCCCGTGCCGCCTTCCAGATTGAAGGTGATGCTGCCGGTATTCATTTCCATGCCGCTGTCGTGGAACATGACGACGTCGCCGTCCAGCTCCAGGATACGGTTGCCACGGTGATAACGCCCCTTCGGGGACGACAGGGTGATCCAGGCGCCGTCCTTCAGCTCCACATCCGCCTGGGGCGCCGTCAGCCTGATCAGGTCAGACTCCTGGCTAGTCTGGCTGGCGTCGGCGAAGGTCACCATATAGGGCTGCCCATCCTTGTTGATGCCGGTTAGTTTGGCCTTTGTTATGCGCAGGCTTTCCACGTCCTCTTCCTGAATTCCCTCGACCTGTCCGATTTTCGTCGGTCCATCCCTGCTGTTGAGCTGCGGCCAGACGGCCAGCAACACGACCAGGCCGGCGGCAAGGGTAACCAGCAGAAATTTGGCGAATCCGACAAACCGCCCGTAATGGCGCCGCGACCGGCGGCGCCCGGTCACCGTAAAGTAGTCGCCGAATGCATCGCGCCGGCCTTCCTGCGGGCCGTTCGTTTCGCCCGGTTTCCGGGCTTCAGGCAATTCCGGCGCGGAGGCAGTCATGAATGTGCAAGATCCCTGCGGGTTTGCCGTCCTCGACCACGAAAAGGCCGGTGATCGAGTATTTGTTCATTACCGCCACTGCCTCGGCGGCCAGCGCCTGCGGGCGGATCGTCTTCGGATCCGCCGTCATCACGTCGCCGGCGGGCTGATTCAGCAGATCGAATTCCATATGGCGACGCAAATCGCCGTCGGTGACCACGCCTGTAAGCCGCCCGTCCGCATCCAGGACGCCGACGCACCCGAAACTCTTTGCGGTGATGGCCAGGATTGCTTCCTTCATCGGTGTGTCCGCCGCGCAGAGCGGCATGGCGTCGCCCTTGTGCATCAAGTCGGACACGCGCAGCAGGGTCTGGCCCAGCTTGCCGCCCGGATGAAATACCTGGAAATCATGGGGCGAAAAGCCCTTGCGCTCGAGCAGCGACACCGCCAAGGCATCGCCCAGCGCCAGGCTGGCCGTCGTCGAAGTTGTCGGCGCCAAGCCCATGGGGCAGGCCTCGGGTGTTGCCGGCAGCAGCAGCGTCACATCGGCCATCTCGTCCATCGTGCTGCCGGCGCGACTGGTTATTGCAATCAGCGGGATCGCGTTGCGCCGCGTATATTCCAGCAGGTCGCGAAGCTCGCTGGTCTCTCCGGAATTGGACAGCGCCAGCACCACATCCGCCGGCGTAATCATGCCCAGGTCGCCGTGGCTGGCTTCGCCGGGATGGACATATTGCGCGGGCGTACCGGTCGACGCCATGGTCGCCGCGATCTTGCGGGCGACATGGCCGCTCTTGCCCATGCCGGTGACGATGGCCCGGCCCTTTACGTCGTGAAGAAGGTCCAGCGCGGCGATGAATGCATCGCCCAGCGATTCGGCCAGCGCACCGATTCCCTCCGCCTCCAGCCGCAACACCCGGCGCGCGGAATCGAGATCCCGCGATCCGGTTTCCAGTCTCGGTACCGGTATTTCCTTGCCCTGTTTTCTGGTGGCGGTCATGGCGTCCCGATATTGACGGCGACCTCGGCAATGGAGGCCTTATCAAATACATATAGGACATTAGTGGAGGTATTGTTAAGCCCCCTTGCAAAAAATGTGCCGAAATTGAGTGGGGCTTGGCGGCGCGGGCATCAACTGTGGGAAAATATATCCTGGTCGGGCCAGCCGGCGAGGTCGAGTTCCGCGCGGGTCGGCAGGAAGTCGAAGGCGGCCTGAGCTATGAGGGTGCGGCCCTCGCGCGCCAGCATTGCGTCCAGCTTTTCCTTCAGCTTGTGAAGATGCAGCACGTCGCTGGCGGCATATTGCTGCTGCGCCTGGCTGAGTTCCTCGGCGCCCCAGTCGGAGGATTGCTGCTGCTTGGAGATATCGACGCCCAGCAATTCCCTGCAGATGTCCTTCAGCCCGTGGCGGTCGGTATAGGTGCGCGTCAGTCGAGAAGCGATTTTGGTGCAGTAGACGGGCCGGCAATCCGCGTCCAGGTAATGGCGCAGCATGGCGATGTCGAAGCGGGCGTAGTGAAACAGCTTCAGCACGTCCGGCGATTCGATCAGCGCCTTCAGGTTCGGCGCGTCGCGATGCCCCTGCGGAATCTGAACCAGATGGCAGACGCCGTCGCCCGACGAAAGCTGAATCAGGCACAACCGGTCGCGATGGGGGTTGAGCCCCATGGTCTCGGTATCGATGGCGACCGAATCCCCCAGATCGAGGTCGTCCGGTAGGTCGCCGCGATAAAGCCTGATATCCAAGAAATGCCCCGTTTCGAGAAAAACCGCCGAAGCGGTTATGGTGCCCAGGAGAAGACTCGAACTTCCACGACCTTGCGGTCACAGGTACCTGAAACCTGCGCGTCTACCAATTCCGCCACCTGGGCTCCGGGTGGGCGGGAATCTTGTGAAAGAGTGCCCGTTTGTCAACGGCTTTTACCGCCTTGGCGAAAATAAATTATTCTTTGGCGGTTTTTCGGGGGCAGATGCGACGCTTTTGAACTGGCAAACGGGTGGCCGGCGGGTGTAGTTTTCGGCCCGATGAAAAAGACTTGGCAACAGAACTGTTTGGAGCAAGGCGATGAAGGGCAAGCTGATCACGGTATTCGGCGGAACGGGATTCATCGGCCGCCATCTGGTGCAGCGGTTGGCGGCCCGGGGTGCGCGGGTGCAGGTCGCGGTGCGCCATCCCAGTGATGCGGCCCCTTTGCAGCCGATGGGCGATGTCGGCCAGATCGCCGCGGTCCAGGCCTCGGTGACCAACGAAGGCTCCGTCCGGGCCGCTGTGGCGGGCGCCGACGCGGTCGTGAACCTGGTCGGCATTCTTTACGAGAGCGGCCGGA
The DNA here is from genome assembly GCA_030671915.1 of Pseudomonadota bacterium. Lineage (GTDB taxonomy): Bacteria > Pseudomonadota > Alphaproteobacteria > UBA8366 > JADFVY01 > JADFVY01. The sequence goes on along the minus strand of DAOVHN010000265.1, from coordinate 637 downwards.
TGACTTTCGATGCGGTGCATCGCCAGGGCGCGGAGAACGTGGCCCGCGCGGCGAAGGATGCGGGTGTCGGGTGGCTGGTTCATATGTCGGCCATGGGCGCGGACCCGGAGTCGCATTCCGACTATGCGACCAGCAAGGCCGCCGGCGAAGAAGCCGTCCGCGAGGCTTTTCCCGAGGCCGCGATCGTCCGGCCCTGCGTCGTCTTCGGGCCGGAAGATGGATTTTTCAACCTGTTCGCATCGATCGCGCGCTTTTCGCCGATTCTGCCGGTATTCGGCTGCCCGAAGCCGAGTTTCCATGACGGCCGCATCGATATTTATGGCGACGGGGGCGTGAAGTTCCAGCCGGTCTATGTCGGCGATGTGGCCGGCGCCATCGTGAAATGCATCGAGGATCCGGCATGCGCCGGCAAAACTTTCGAGCTCGGCGGCCCGGCCGTCTACAGCTTTAAGCAAATCATGGAAATGATCTGTCGCGAGACCGGCCGCAAGCGCTTGCTGATTCCCTTCCCCTACACAATCGCCACGCTACAGGCGAGCTTCCTGCAGCTGCTGCCCAAGCCCTTTCTGACCACCGACCAGGTGGAACTGCTGAAGCACGACAATGTAGTTTCGGGCAAGCTGCCGACGCTGGTGGA
>DAOVHN010000064.1 GCA_030671915.1 Pseudomonadota bacterium | reverse complement strand
ATCGCAGTCGCTGAACCTTTTCCTGCCGGCTGACGTACATAAGCGCGACCTGCATCAGTTGCATCTGCTGGCCTGGAAGAAAGGCGTCAAGAGCCTCTATTACTGCCGCTCCAAGTCGATCCAGCGGGCCGAGGCGGTGGCACACGAGGGGACGAACCATGCGGTCGCCAGCCTGCCCCATATGGGATCGGTGAATGGCGGAGAAAAGCCGGTTGAAACCAGTCGAACCGATTACGAGGAGTGCCTGTCCTGCCAGTAACGGGCAGCAGTCGGAGGGAGATCTGGCCATGATAACAGTGTTGATAACCGAAGCGCAGATCGAGGAGGCCTGGCAAAAAGCCAAACCGGCATCGGGCCGCAACCCCCGGCTTTTCCGGATTGCGCCGGATATCATCCAGTCGATAATCCGGCGCGACAAATATAACGTCTGCGGCGAATTCGGCTGGCGCATCGAACACGGCAAGCCGGTGTCTTACCGCAAGACCTCGATCGAAGAAGCGATGAAGTTGGTGCAGTCCGAAATCCTTGCCCCCCGCAGGCCCGCCAAACGCAAAGCAAACAACGGAACACGGAACTAATACCAATGTCCCTTCTCGACTCCGATCCGATTTACAAGCCCTTCCGCTACCCTTGGGCCTATGACGCCTGGCTGACCCAGCAGCGCATCCACTGGCTGCCGGAGGAAGTGCCGATGGCCGACGACGTCAAAGATTGGCGCAACCGACTGACCCCGGCGGAACGCAACCTGCTGACCCAGATTTTCCGATTCTTCACACAGGCCGACGTAGAGGTGAACAACTGCTACATGCAGCATTATTCGCGCGTGTTCAAGCCGACCGAGGTGAAGATGATGCTGGCCGCCTTCTCCAACATGGAGACGGTGCATATCGCCGCCTACAGCCATCTGCTCGACACTATCGGTATGCCCGAGAGCGAGTACCAGGCCTTCCTCAAATACAAGGCGATGAAGGACAAGTACGACTATATGCAGAAATGGGGGGTGGAGACGCCGGCCGACATCGCCCGCACGCTTGCCGTCTTTGGCGCCTTTACCGAGGGGTTGCAGCTTTTCGCCAGCTTCGCGATCCTGCTGAACTTCCCGCGTTTCAACAAGATGAAGGGCATGGGACAGATCGTCACCTGGTCGGTACGCGACGAATCGCTGCATACCGATTCGGCGATCCGCCTGTTTCATACCTTCATCGACGAGAACAGGGCGTTGTGGAACGACGAACTACAGCGCGACCTTGTCGTCGCCTGCTCGACCATCGTCGACCATGAGGACGCCTTCATCGACCTCGCCTTCGAGATGGGCGGCGTCGAGGGGTTGAGCGGCGAGGAGGTCAAAAGCTACATCCGTTATATCGCCGACCGGCGCCTGATGCAGCTTGGCCTGCCGGCCATTTACAATATCGGCAAAAACCCCCTGCCCTGGCTCGACGAAATTCTGAACGGCGTCGAACACGCCAATTTCTTCGAAAACCGCGCCACCGAATATTCCAAAGCTTCGACGCGCGGAACCTGGGACGAAGCGTTCGACTGAACCGGATTTGGCAACGGCGACGGGTCGCGCGCCATAGCCTTAAAAGTTCCTGCGGCCCTGCCCCGGTTGGAGAAATCCACCGGGGCCTTTTTATTTCCCTGATTTTGCCTGAAATACCGACCGATAGCGCGTGCATAATGTCTTTTCCGCACCTATATGGGGGTAATAGGGGCGGGGGCAAAAACCCTGGCTATCAGCGAAAGATAAAATGAAAATATATTATTATGCCGCAATTAAATTACTGATTTCATTCATAGTATCCGGGAGCTTGATTTTCGCGGGCACATCGCTCGTTCGCTATTTCGATCCGACATTCTCAATAAGCCTGTTCGACCTTCTGGCGCAGATCAACTTCGCCGCTTGGCTGCTTCTGGCTCTGCTGGCGGGAATTATTTTCGGCGTTCTTTCTTATTTACCGGCGTTTGCCACGGCAAAGGCTGCACAGGGCAAAAAAACAAAGGGCGAGGATCAACTATCGGATTGAGCCCCCCTAGCCCCTGCCCTATCATCGCGCCGCTGATGGCGACGGGAGGACCAAAGGGGCATGGCGAAATTCGGAATCGGGCAGCCGCTTAATCGGGTCGAGGACGCCCGCCTGTTGACGGGCCAGGGCCGTTACACGGCCGACATCGATCTTGACGGGCAGGCCTTCGGTCACGTTCTGCGCTCACCGCACGCCCATGCTCGCGTCACCGGCATCGACTTTAATGATGCACTGGACATGCCCGGCGTGCTGGCGATCCACACGGCGGCTGAAATCCGGCGCGCGGGGCTTGGGACCATCAGGTGCCTCGCGCCCGCGACCCAGCCCGACGGTTCGCTCCAGGCCCTGCCGCCGCATCCCGTGCTCGCCGAGTGCAAGGTGCGCCATGTTGGCGACCCGGTTGCCTTCGTCGTGGCCGAGACCATCGACCAGGCCCGCGACGCCGCCGACGCCATCATGGTGGATTACGACCCGCTGCCCGTCACCGCCGACCCCAATGCGGTGTTCGAACCGGACGCGCCGCCGATCCATGACGAAGCGCCCGGCAATATCAGTTTCCGCTGGGAGAAGGGCGATCGCGAAAAAACCGACGCGCTGTTTGCCGACGCGGCCCATATCGTACGCACCCGCCTTATCAATAACCGCGTGATCATCGCACCGATCGAGACCCGCGCCGCCATCGGCGACTGGGACGGCGACCGCTTCACCCTCTACACCCCAAGCCAGGGGCCGCACTCCCTGCGCCGCCAGCTTGCCAACGATATATTCAAAATGCCGGAGGATACCTTCCGCCTGATCACCCCCGATGTCGGTGGCAGCTTCGGCATGAAGATTTTCCTCTACGCGGAGCAAGTGCTGGTGCTATTGGCGGCCCGCGAGCTGGACCGCCCGGTCAAATGGGTGGCGGAGCGCGCCGCAGATGCATTCCTGTCGGACAGCCATGGCCGCGACCAGATCAACAACGTGGAACTGGCGCTGGACGGCGACGGCAGGTTCCTGGCGCTACGCGTGAACAATCGCGCGAATATGGGCGCCTACCTGTCGAACTTCGCGCCCTATATACCCACCGACTGCAGCATCCTGATGAATAACGGGGTCTACCGTTTCCAGGCCATACATGTCAGCGTGACCGGAGTCTTCACCAACACGGTTCCCGTCGATGCCTACCGCGGCGCCGGGCGGCCGGAAGCGATCTACCTGGTGGAACGCACGGTGGATGCGGCGGCCCGCCAGTTAGGCATCGACCCGGCGGAACTGCGGCGGCGAAATTTCATCGGTGCGAACGAGATGCCCTTCACGACGACGATCGGCGCCACATACGATTCCGGCGATTTCACCCGCAATCTGGACGGCGCGCTGAAGCTTTCCGACCACGAGGGTTTCGCCGCTCGCAAGGCGAAATCGGCGGCGAGGAACCGGCTGCGCGGTATGGGTATCGCCCATTACATCGAGAATTGCGGCTCCGGCCCCGAAGAAACCGGCCGCATGCGCGTCGAGGTGGACGGCTCGGTGGTATTCACCATCGGCACCCAGGACAACGGCCAGGGCCACCAGACCGCCTATGGCCAGATCATCGCCGACAGGCTGGGCATCGACATCGCCCAAGTGCGCGTCATTCAGGGCGATACCGACCTGGTGGCGACCGGCGCGGGAACCGGCGGCTCGCGCTCGTTGCCCATCGGCGGCGTATCCTGCGACCGGGCGGCCACCGATGTAATCGAGAAGGGCAAGCGCATCGCGGCGGAGGTCCTGGAAGCCGCAGTCGAGGATATCGAATTCGCGGACGGCGCCTTTTCAATCGCCGGCACCGATCGCAACGCAAGCCTGGCGGATATCGCCCGGGCCGCGGCCGACCCGGCAAAACTGCCGGAGGGCGAGGAACCCGGCCTTACCGGCGAGGGAACCCACGGCTCGACCGTCTATACCTACCCCAATGGCTGTCATGTCTGCGAGGTCGAGGTGGACCCGGAAACCGGCCAGGTCACGCTGGACCGTTACGCGGCGTTGGACGATTTCGGCAAGGTGATCAATCCGATGCTGCTGGCCGGGCAGGTCTATGGCGGCATCGGCCAGGGCGTCGGCCAGGCGCTGCACGAGAACTGTGTCTACGACGAGGACGGACAGCTTCTCAGCGGCTCCCTAATGGATTACGGCCTGCCGCGCGCCGACGACATCCCCGATATCGCCTTCGACTATCACGAAGACACGCCCTGCACAACCAACCCGCTGGGACTGAAGGGATCGGGCGAGGCCGGCGCGGTCGGCGCGCCGCCCGCCGTCATGAACGCCATTCTCGACGCCCTTTCGGTGCGGGGTGTTAAGGCCATCGACATGCCGGCGACGCCGCAGTCGGTCTGGCGCGCCATCCGGGATGCCGCCTGATGGACAAGGTCAAGGCGCAATACGAACGCTGGATCTATCCCGAACCGATCGAGGATCTGGAGGCCTGGATCGCCGGTGGCGCATTCTCGATCGGCGATGCGAAACATTGCGGCGATATCTTCTGGCCCGCAACCGGCTATCGCGAGGGCATGAATATCCTGGTCGCCGGCTGCGGCGCCAATCAGGCGGCCCGCTATGCGATGCAGCACCCCACGGCAAAGGTTGCCGGCATCGACCTGAGCGAGGCCTCGCTGGCCCACGAGGAAAAGCTGAAGGCGAAACACGGGCTGGAGAATCTGACGCTGCACCGGATGCGCCTGGAAGAAGTCGCGGAACTGGGCCAGACATTCGATTTCATCGCGTCATCGGGCGTCCTGCACCATCTGCCCGACCCCGTCGCGGGATTGAAGGCGCTGGGCGGCGTGCTGGATCGCGACGGCGTTATATTCATCATGGTCTATGGGCGCTACGGGCGCGCGCCGGTCTACATGATGCAGGATCTGTTTCGCACCCTTGGCATGACGACACAAACCGAAGAGGACGTGGCGCTGGTCAAGGCGACGATCCAGCTTCTTCCGAAGGAGCATCCGCTTCATACCTACGCGAAGCGTTCCTCGGACATGAAATTCGATGCCGGCCTCGTCGATTTGTTCCTGCATCAACAGGATCGGCCCTATTCCGTTCCCGAAGCCCTGGATTTTGTCCACGACGCCGGGCTCGCTTTCCAGTCCTGGGTCGAACCGATGTACTACAATCCCGACGGCCACGTTCCCGAGAACCACCCGCTTTACCAGCGCCTGGAGAAGCTTTCCGACGCCGAACGCTGGGCCGCGATGGAGTTGTTCGGGGGATTTCATGCCCGGCACGATTTCTGCGTATGCCGCACCGATCGCGCGCTGGACAGCTATCAAATCGACTTCACTCGCCCGGATTTTCCGGACCGCGCGGTGCCTATTCTTCGAACGAGCAGCCTGGCACCGGCCGGCGATGGCAAACCGGCCACGGTAACCGGCACGCGCGTACCGCCGCTCACACTGCCGCCTCCGCTGGTTGCCATTTTCCGGCAGATCGACGGCAGCCGAACGATCGGCGAATGCCTGCAGGCCGCCCCCGTCAACATAGCGCCAGAAGCACTGCGCCACCACGGGTTACGCTTCTTCCGCTCGCTCTGGCGGACAGGCCATGTCACTTTCCGGCTAAAGGAGTCCTCGTGAACGAATACGCAGACTGGATGCCCCGGCTCGTCGCGCTTGCCCACCGTGCCGGCGAGGCGATCATGGAAATCTACGCCACCGACTTCAAAACGGAGACGAAAGCCGACAAATCGCCGGTAACCGCCGCCGACATCGCCGCCGAGGCGGTCATTGAGGCGGGACTGACAAAATTCGCCCCCGATATCCCGCTGGTCGCCGAAGAGGCGGCGTCGGAGGGGCGTGTACCCGACATATTCGGCGGGCGGTTCTGGCTGGTCGACCCGCTGGACGGCACCCGAGAATTCGTCAACCGCAATGGCGAGTTCACAGTGAATATCGGGTTGATCGTCGACGGCGCGCCGGTGCTGGGCGTGGTCCATGCGCCGGCACTCGATCTGACCTTCACCGGGCTTGCGGGCGCGGGCGCCACAGTGTCGCGCGACGACGGCCCCACGAAGGCCATTGCCGTGCGCCCCTCCCCGGCCGGCGGCGTGACCATCGTTGCCAGCCGCCGCCATGGCGATCCGGAGGCGATCGACCGCTTGCTGCGCGGCCACCCGGTGGCCGACAGGAAAACCGCCGGAAGCTCTCTGAAGTTTTGCCTGGTGGCGGAAGGCGAAGCCGATATCTATCCGCGCTTCGGCCGCACCATGGAATGGGACACCGCCGCCGGCCAGGCCGTCCTGACCGCCGCCGGCGGCCACGTCACCGACGAAGGTGGCGCGCCCCTCGCCTACGGCAAACCGGGCTTCGAAAACCCGCCCTTCATCGCCTGGGGTGGCATGGAGCCCTGACCCGACGGCGGCTGAGAAGTTTCTGGATTTACCCGGCTCCAGCCTGCTCGCCTTCCCAGCCAATCATCGCGAGCTTGCGGCCAACGCCCCAGCCATAACCGCCCAGTTCGCCCGATTTCCGTATCACCCGATGGCAGGGAATCAGCCAGGAGACGGGGTTCGCGCCATTGGCGTTGCCCACCGCGCGCGCCGCGCCAGCCGGAACACCGATCCGCCGTGCAATATCCTGGTATGTAGCCAGCGCACCCGGCGGGATCTCGAGCAGCGCCTGCCAGACCTTGAGCTGGAACCGGCTGCCCCGCAGGAACAACCGGATTGGCGGCGCGTCGCGGGAAACCCGTCCGCCCGGCTCGGCGAAGATCCGCGGCATGAACGCCTGCGTGGCGGCGTCGTCACGCAACAGTTCGGCTCGTTCCCAACCGCGGGCCAGCTTCGCCAGCGGCGCGTCCCGCGCATCCCCGGCGACGAAACCGAGGCCGCAGATGCCGCGTTCGGTCGCCATCAAGAGGCATTCGCCGAACGGGCTGTCGTGGAAGCCGTAACGCACCGTGAGCCCTTCGCCGCGCGCCTTGTACTCGCCCGGCGTCATCGCCTCGAAGGTCACGAACAAATCATGCAGCCGGCCGGGACCCGACAGGCCTGAATCGTAGGCTGCGTCCAGCACGCTCGCCGATTCGCGTAGCCGCCGCTTGGCTTCCGCCAATGTCAGATGCTGCAGGAATTTCTTTGGGCTGACTCCTACCCAGCGCATGAACATGCGTTGAAAATAAGGCTCGCTGAGCCCGACATGGGCCGCCAGTTCCGCCAGAGATGGCTGGTTCGGGAACTCGTCGGCCAGCTTGTCCAGCACCATGTCCATCCGGGCGTATTCGGAACGGCCGGGCGCCCGGGTTGGACTGTTGCCAATATCACTGGCCGGCTGCGCGTGCATATCAATATTGTCTGTGGTCATCGTTAAATCCTGTGGAAAAACCGGTTCGCCATGCATTTCGCTTAAGATCTTTTCGTTGCAAGCCGATGTCCCGCAATAAGTGATCGTTCATAGCGCAGTCAGGGCCGCGCGGCCTTCTTTTTCCCCGCATACTGCGAGACAGAAGGCGAATGACCATCGTGGCAAGTCGTGCGAGGTATGGAAAACCTCGCCTTTTGCCCCGAACAGCGCTCACATCCGCCACCATCTCCGGCCCCCCCATACCACGACTTTCGTTTTGGCATTATCGGGTCAACCGGCAGAGGAACCCACCCGGTTCTTGCGGTGATTATCGACGGCCCTCGGGTTTACCCGATCAGATCGGCCAGCGCGCGGCCATAACAGACGATCCGCGAATCGGTTCCTTCCGCGCAAGGGATGGGTTCGAAGCCGAGCTTGCGGTACATGCCGTCGGCGGTTTTCATGCGGTCGGGGATTGTTTCCAGGCGGATCGACGCATAGCCTGCCTCGCCCGCCATGCCCATGGCCAGCCAGGTAAGGTTGCGGCCGATCTTCATTTCGCGGAAATCGGGCCGCACATAAAGGCGCTTCAATTCCGCCACGCCCGACACGAAGCGGCAGGTGGCGACGCAGCCCGCCGGCTCGCCGCCGACCCGGCAAAGCAGCAACTCGCCGCCGGGCGGCGCATAAGGGCCCGGTAGGTTCTCCATTTCCTGGTCGAATCCTTCGAAACAGAGCTCGAACCCCATGAATTCGGCATATTCGCGAAACAGGCCGCGGACGGCCTCGATATCCTCAGACGTCTCCGCCGCGGCTACCGTTATGTCGATCTCTTTTTCCATAACGCTCCTTATGAGCCCGCCATTATAGTGGCGTGGCGCGGTAACGGGATATTAAACCCGTCCCCTCACAATTACCTTGCTTCCCCATGCGGCGGAAGCTTCGATGAGTCAGGAATCGAGGAGACAAAGACATGAACGGCCGTTTCGGATGGGGCGTTACCACTTCGATGGCAAGGGCCTGCTGTAAGGCGCTGGGTGTCCTGTTTTTCGGAATCGCCACGCTCGTCGTCGCCGGCTGCATGGAGATCGAAACGGTCGTGCGGGTCAACGCCGATGGCAGCGGCACGATCACCGAGCGCCTCGTGATGAGCAACGAGATCGTCGAATTGATGAAGGAAATGGCTCCCGAGGGACAGCCGGCCGAACTTTACAACGAACAGGAATTGCGTGACGCCGCCTCGGGCTATGGCGAGGGCGTGACCTTTGTCTCGGTCAAAGACGTAGAGACCGAATTCGGTAAGGGTCACGAGACCAGCTATGCCTTTACCGACATCAATAAAATCCGTGTTGGCCAGGACCCTGGCGAGAAAATGCCCGGCGGCGGGGGTATGGAAGGCGAAGCAGAGGAAGGCGACT
>DAOVHN010000718.1 GCA_030671915.1 Pseudomonadota bacterium | reverse complement strand
GGTCGGGGCGCAGATAGCCGTCGATACGCTCGCCGGCGGGGAACAGGGGCGCGCCGCCGGTGAGGTCCAGGATCAGGTGGCAGTTCGACACCGCCCCGTTGCGCGGCGTCTCGAAGGCCAGGGCCCCGCGCGACGACACGCTGGCCGGCGCGTAATCGTCGACGCCGATCTCGAAGGCGCCCATATGGCCCTTCGCCATCTTGACCGTACCCCGGAAAACCGGCACGTCCATGACGCGCGGCGGCATGATATCGCCGGGACGGTCCAGCAGCAGGGTGACGTCCAGCCGTCCGGCGAGCTGGCGCGCGGCCTCCAGCGCGACCTCGTCGCGGCCATAGACCAGGCAGACGCCGTCGGACGCCATGGTGACGGTCGGGGTCGGCGGAATGTCCGTCGCGGCCTCGGCCAGCAGGGCGGCGATCTTCGCCGTGGCCTTTGCGCCATCGGCTGACCAGCCGGCGCGCTCGCGGATATTCACATGGCCCAGCGCGGCGCCGTCTTCCCCGGCCTCGCCCGCGACCTCATCGAACAGCGGCGCTTCCTGGGTGCAGGCGACCAGTACGCGCCCGCCCTTCGCGATCTCGCCCCGGAAATTATCGATCTGCGCACGGCAGAGCTGGCTTGCGATATCGGGCGCGGTATCGGGCGCACCACCGGCCCCGCAAGCCTTCGCCAGCGCCTTGCCGTCCAGCGCCATGCTGTGCTCGCAATCGCACAGCAAAATCCGTCTGCCGTTGATTTCCATTTATGCGTTCCTCTCCCGCCTTTTATTCGGCACTGGAATCGTCGGCGCCCGCCACGGCCGGCGCAAGTTATATAGGTCGCCGCGCCGCTCCTACCACAATTGCCGCTATCTGCGAAAGATCGCCGGAGAAAAAAGAAAAAGGGCGGCGGGAAAACCCGCCGCCCTTCAAAGGCTTTGCTATCCGATCCGAGGATCAGAAGCTGACGTTCGCGCCCATGATGAAGAGCGTGGCGTCGTTGGTGATCGCTGGCGTGAAGTCGAGTTCGTCCGAAATCAAGTCGATCTCCGCATAGACGCCCAGGCCCGGAGCGACGGTATAGTCCGCCGTAAGCGAGATGGTCTCGAAGGTATCTTCCCAACCGGTTCCCTCCAGCGAGGAGGCCATATAGCCGGCCGACAGATAGATCGGTCCGGTCTCAAACGAGGCCGCTACGTTCCAGTAGGACGATTCGATTCCCGAACCGACAGCCCGACCCGACTCGCCATTGTCGGTATAGTTCGCGCCAACGCTGACCGGACCAAAACCAACAATGCCGCCGACCGACCAGGCCGAGACGTCTTCGACGGCAATATTATTCGACGAATTCATCGAATAGACGCCGCTCGCCCGCACGCGCACGCCGCCGAACGAGTTGTCGTAGTTGGCGCCCAGGCCGACATGGTTCTCCCAGGCTCCGTCGACCTTGAAGTTATCGCCGGTGTTCGGCGTCGGGGTCAGGCTGGCGCCCACCTGGAAGCCGGAGAAACGCGGCGAGAAGTAGGAGATTTTGGTAGCGTCGGAGGTGTCGCCCGCGATCGTCGGATAGGAGGGTGCTCCCGTACCCGACCCAATGGCGGTGCTGCGAATGAGCACGTCGTCGAAATCGCCGTCAAAGCCGCCAACGGCGCCCATCAGGTTTTCGCCGCCGTAGTTCATGATGTCCTCGGCGCCGTCTTCGTCACCCATCTGCACGGTGCCCCAGCCGCCCGAAAGCTGCAG
>DAOVHN010000543.1 GCA_030671915.1 Pseudomonadota bacterium | reverse complement strand
GGATTCGATCTGGGTATTCTTGATCGGTACGCCGCCGAACATCACCATCAGCTTCGTGTTTTCGGTAATGCTGCGCCAGTCGGTCAGCGGGCCGCTGACCACGCGGTGGGTGCCCACCACATGGGGCATGACGATCATGCCCGCGGCGTAGGAATAGTTCGTGACCTGGCCGGTAAAGCCGCCGAAGCCGTTCAGGAAACGGTGCAGCAAGGTGCGCGCATGATTCAGCCGCCCGGCGCTTGCCCAGCCATACGATCCGGCGAAAATAGAGGTATTGCCGTGGGCCTCGCGCACCCGCGCCAACTCGCTTGCGACCATGTCCAGCGCGGTGTCCCAGTCGACGGGAACGAAGGGTTCGGCGCCCCGGCCGGCCCGGTCGCTGTCCTTGCCCTTTTCCAGATATCCTTTGCGGACATAGGGTTGGTCGATTCGCGTTTTGTGATAAAGCGCGTCGGGGATGGCCTGGATCATCTGCGTGGGGTCGGGGTCGCGCGCGAAGGGCCGCACGCCCACAACGCGCCCATCCTCCAACTCAGCCGAAAAGGCGCCCCAATGCGTCGCCGATGGCTTCAACTGCCTGCCCGAGCCCGTAGACATGGAATGACCCTCTCTAACCGTTTGACCGGGTAATAGCATAACCGGCGGCGGCGGTCAGCCTTTCAGCGGGACATCCGGAACCCAGCAATAGCCGTCGGGGTCCAGGATATAAGCCTCGCGCAGTCCGTGGGGCTTGTCGGCGGCGCCGGCCAGTACTGTGTAGCCCGCGGCCCGTGCGGCGGCCTCAGCCTTGTCGGGATCGCAGCCGTGAAGGCGCAGCTCGGCGCCGGCGCCGCGGCCCTCCATCCCGGCGACAAATCCATACAGCGGATTGTCTTCGTAAGTGTGGTCGGCATGCAGCATCCATTCCGCATCGCCATGCCGGAGTACCGCGAAATCGGTGTCGGCATAAACCGGTTCGGCGCCCAGCACGGTCTGGGTGAATTCCACCGATGCGGCCACGTCGCGGACCAGCAGATTGACGCCCAACCCTTTGAGCCCGCGGCCATAGTCGTCGGCCGGCATCCAGGGCGCACTCGTTGTTTTCGTCGCCATTCCGGTTCCTTCCTTGGTTTTCGCACAAACAAAAACGCCCGCCAGCTTATCGCCGGGGGCGCTTTAACGTCCGTCAGTGCAACGGATATGTCACGTGTGGCCTAGTAACCTTCGCGCTGCTTGCGCTTGCGCATCAGTTTTCGGAAGCGGCGGACGGCTTCCGCCTTTTCGCGAGCCTTGCGCTCTGAGGGCTTTTCGTAAGCCCGGCGCAGCTTCATCTCGCGGAAAATCCCCTCGCGCTGCATCTTCTTCTTGAGCGCGCGGAGGGCCTGATCAACATTATTGTCGCGAACTGATACGTGCACCTTGTAGTCGCCTTTCCATCATTTGCACTGGACGCAATATCTCTTAGCCGAACCGGCGTCCGGTTCGACAGGGTGCGGCTTATAACACAGGCGATTTCGCTTGTGAAGGGCCGCTTTGCCGCAGTGCGGGGAAAAAGACAGGTACGCTACGGCACTGGTTTAGTACTTTACCCTGCGCGCATCACCTACCATATTGCGCGCCATGGCTATACTAAAAATCGCCCGAATGGGCCACCCCGTCCTGCGCCAGGTCGCCGACCCGGTCCAGGACCCGACGGCACCCCAGGTTCATGCGCTGATTCGCAACATGATCGAGACCATGCAGGACGCCGACGGCGCCGGACTGGCCGCGCCGCAGGTGCACGTGCCGCGGCGGGTTGTGATTTTTCACGTGCCGGAAGAACGCGCCGGCGACACGGAAGAATCGGCGCCGACCCCGCTGACCGTATTGATCAATCCCGAGATCGAGCCCCTTACCGAAGAGAAGGAGCTGGGCTGGGAGGGCTGCCTGTCGGTGCCCGGCCTGATAGGCGCGGTTCCGCGCTTCACGAAGATCCGCTATAGTGGCCTTGCGCCCGACGGCAGCCGGGTCGAGCGCGTGGCCGAGGATTTCCACGCCCGCGTGGTGCAGCATGAATGCGACCATCTTGACGGCACTCTCTACCCCCAGCGCATGACCGACATGTCGCTGCTGATCTTCCAGGAGGAGTTACGCCACGGCTCGCCGGAACCCATGCGCGAACCGACAGAGGAAGAAACGGAGCCTGTGTGATGACCGACGACAGCCTGCTTCTGCGTGACGAGCTATTGCTGGCCATGCTGCCCCATGTGCCTTTCGACGGCTGGACGGCGACAGCGCTGCGGCTTGGCGCGGTGGAGGCGGGCATCGATCCGGCCGGGGCAGGGGAGGCCTTCCCCGGCGGCGGCGAGGATATGGTGGAGCATTTCAGCGACTGGTCCGACCGGCGCATGCTGGAGGAACTGGAAGGGATTGACCTGGCGTCCATGCGTGTAACCGAGCGGGTGCGCACGGCCGTGCAGATTCGCCTGCGCCAGGCGGAGCCGCACCGCGAGGCCGTGCGGCGCTCCCTCGCGTTCCTTGCCATGCCGCAAAACGCCGTGCTGGGTGCGAAGCTGCTCTATCGCACGGTGGATG
>DAOVHN010000530.1 GCA_030671915.1 Pseudomonadota bacterium | reverse complement strand
CCGGCCCGCGGCCGAACGCTCGACGCCAAGCAACGTTTCTTTCTCAGACATCCATCGGCGGGAAGCCGGACTTGCGGGTGAAGTCGTGGTGGGTCTTGATGGTTCGCACCGTGCCGGTCTTCGAGCGCATGACGATTGACTCGGTCGTCGCGCCGGTGGCATAGCGCCGCACGCCGCGCAGCATGGCGCCGTCGGTGACGCCGGTGGCGGCGAACATCACGTCGCCGGCCGCCAGTTCCAGCGTGCTGTATTTACGGGCAAGGTCGGTGATGCCGCAGCGGTCGGCGCGGGCGCGCTCGTCGTCGTTGCGGAACACCAGCCGGGCCTGGATCTGGCCGCCGATGCAGCGCAATGCGGCCGCCGCCAGCACGCCTTCGGGGGCGCCGCCGCTACCGTAATAGATATCGACGCCGCTGTCCGGGTTGGAGGTCGCCATCACGCCGGCCACATCGCCGTCGGAGATCAACATGACGCGCGCTCCGGCCTCGCGGGTCTGTTCGATCAGGTCCGCGTGGCGCGGCCGGTCTAGGATGCAGGCGACGAGGTCCGAGACCTTTTTGCCGGTTGCCTTGGAAAGGCTGTTCAAATTGTCGGTCACCGAACCGTCGAGATCGACCACGTCATCGGGCAGCCCGCCGCCCACCGCGATCTTGTCCATATAGACGTCGGGCGAGAACAGGAAGTTGCCGGCGTCGGCCATGGCGATGACGGCCAGCGCGTTCGACCCGCCCTTGGCGGTAATCGTGGTGCCCTCCAGCGGGTCCAGCGCGATGTCGATTTTCGGGCCGTTGCCTTTGCCGACCTCCTCGCCGATGAACAGCATGGGCGCCTCGTCGCGCTCGCCCTCGCCGATCACAACCTTGCCCTCGATGTTCAGGCTGTTCAGCGCGTTGCGCATGGCGTCCACGGCGGCCTGGTCGGCGGCCTTCTCGTCGCCGCGGCCCATCCAGCGCGATGCGGCCAGTGCCGCGGCCTCTGTCACCCGCACCACTTCCAGTGCCAGGTTGCGGTCCATCTTGCTGTAGTCTTCGCCCATTACGTCCTCCAGACGATAATACCGTATAAAGAAATATTCAGCCGCGCTCGATGCGGATCATATGCGGCGGTTCGCGCACCGCCTCGATCGCCTCGATCGCCGCCATGGCGGCCTGCATCGCCGCCTCGCTTGTCTCATGGGTGGTCAGCACCACCGGCACCACGCCGCCCGGTTCGCGGCTGCGCTGCAGTACTGACTCGAAGGAAATTTCGGCGTCGCGCAACGTGGCCGCAATATCGGCGAAGACACCCGGCTTGTCGATCACCATCAGGCGAACATAATAGGGTCCGGTGTGGCGGTCCATCGGCAGCGACGGCGTGGCGGTCAGCGCGTCGGCGGGCACGCCGAACGTGGGTGCGCGGCGCCCGCAGGCGATATCCACCAGGTCGCCGGCCACGGCCGATGCGGTCGGCCCCGCGCCGGCGCCACGGCCTTCCAGCACGGTTGTGCCGACGAAATCGCCCTCGGTAACGACGCCGTTGAACACGCCCTCTACCGCGGCGATCGGCGCGTCGGCCGGCACCATGGCCGGGTGGACGCGCTGATGGATGCCGTCATGGTTCATCTCGGCGATGCCCAGGAGCTTGATGCGGTAGCCTAGTTCCTCGGCATATTCGATGTCCATGGCCGCGATCTTTGAGATGCCCTCGGTATAGACGCCGGCGAAATCGACCCGTGACCCGAAGGCCACGGCCGACAGCAGGGAAAGCTTGTGGGCCGCGTCCACGCCGTCGATATCGAAGGCCGGGTCGGCCTCGGCATAGCCCAGCTGCTGCGCCTCGGCCAGCACGTCGGCGAAATCGCGGCCGGTCTCGCGCATGGTGGTCAGGATATAGTTGCAGGTGCCGTTCAGGATGCCGTGCAGGCGGGTGATCCGGTTACCCGCCAGTCCTTCGCGTAGCGCCCGGATAACGGGGATGCCGCCGGCGACCGCCGCCTCGTAGGTCAGCGACACGCCCGCGGCTTCCGCCTTCGTCGCCAGGTCGGTGCCGTGATGGGCCAACAGCGCCTTGTTGGCGGTGACCACATGGCGGCCGGCCTCGAAGGCGGCTTCGCACACCGCCTTGGCCGCGCCGTCGCTGCCGCCGATCAGTTCCACCACCACATCGGCGTCGGCCGAGCGCGCCATTCCGACGGCATCGTCGAACCATTGGTAGCCGGATATATCCACGCCCCGGTCGAGGTTGCGGTTGCGCGCCGAGACCGCGGTGACTTGCAGCGACCGGCCCGACCGCAAGGCCAGCAGTTCGGCCTGTTCGCCCAGCAATTTCAGCGTGCCTGCGCCGACCGTTCCCAGGCCGGCAACAGCTATTTTCAATGGTTCCGTCATCCGTTGGCGGCCTTTCCCGATTGCGGCGCCTGGCCGCCATGCAGGGCGGCGTCCTTCATGAAAGCCTTGATGTTGCGCACCGCCTGGCGGATGCGATGAGTATTCTCCACCAGCCCGATGCGCACATGCTCGTCGCCATATTCGCCGAAACCAAGCCCTGGCGCCACCGCAACCTTGGCCTCGCGCAGCAGCAGCTTGGAGAACTCCAGCGACCCCAT
>DAOVHN010000744.1 GCA_030671915.1 Pseudomonadota bacterium | reverse complement strand
GGGGTGATCGGCGTGCACCGGCTACATATCCGCTACGCAAATCCTGCCCCCCACATACCTCTCACATACCTCTCGCATACCCCTCGCATACCCCTCGCATACATCTTTCAGGGGGGTGATCTGCATGGAACCTACACAAAACCCGCCGGAACCGGCCCCCTGGGCGTGGCGGGCGCCGATTTTCACGCGGGAAAGTACCCATTTCTACTCTTTTTGCGGCCGGCCGGCGCGGGCCGGCACGACGTCGCACAACAGCGCCTTGTAGACCGGGAATCCGGACAGCGGGTCGTAATTGTCCGGGTCGGTCAGTTCGTTGACGTTGGCGTTACGCCAGGCATCGGGGCCCAGCGGGCCGCCGCCGCCCATGTTCGCTTCCACCGCGCCGCGCGCGATGTCGTCGGTGACCTTCGCCCAGAAGCGCACCCGCCCGCGCGGCGAGACCACATCCACCGGGTCGCCGTCCGCGATGCCCCGCGCGGCGGCGTCGGCGCTGTGGATGGTGACCCGTGGCCGGGGCTGCAGCGCCACCAGCGAGGGGATGTTGTAATGCTGCGAGCGGAAGGCCGATTGCGTGCGCGCCCCGGAATTGAAGACCAGCGGATAGCGGTCCGCCGGCGCACCGTCCGCCAAGGGCCCTTCGCGCGGCTCGATGTAGACCGGTAGCGGCTCGTAGCCCTCGGCGCGCAGCCATTGCGAGGCGATCTCGAACTTGCCCGTCGGGGTTTCGAAACCGGGCTTCCCGTCGGCCCGCAATTCGCCGGTCTCGTATTTGCGGTAGCGCATCTTCGGCACCGGGAAATCCACGCCTTCGGGATGGGCGCGCAATTCGGCCAGGGTGATACCCGTGCCTTCCAGCGCGCGCTCGACCATGGCCTCCTCGCTTTGCGGCCACAGATGGCCGTAGCCCAGGCGGCGCGCCAGTTCGGCGAAGATCAGGTAGTCGCCTCGCGCCTCGCCGCGCGGCTCGATCACGCGCCGGCGCAACTGGATGCGACCGTCATGGATCATATAGGACTGTGTCTCGAACATGGTCGCGGCCGGCAATATCAGGTCGGCGTAGGCCATATCCGCCGTCGGGAAGCGGTTGACGGCCACCAGCAAATCAAGCGCCCCCAGCGCCCGGCGCCAGCGGTCCGGGTCCGGCCAGGCGGTGATGATCGAGGCGCCGCTGACGATCAGCGCGCGCAGCGGGTAGGGGGCGCCCTCCAGGATGGCCCGGGGCAGGCAGGACGCATGCGCCTCGTTGCGGGTCTGGCGGTAGAGCGGGAATTCGTCCGCCCCGATGGGCGGTCGCGACCCGGCCGGCGGTTTGGTAAGGATGCGGCCGGTGCGCGGGCGGTCGGGCATGCGGAACAGCTTGCCGCCCGGCGCGTCCAGATGGCCGGTCAGCGCCTGCAGCGTCCAGACCGCGCGGATCGCCTGGACGCCGCTGTCGGAATATTCAAGTCCCGTATACATCAGGAAGGAACAGCCCGCCGCCGTGGCGATGGCGCGCGCGAGTTCAATAATCGTGGCGGCGGGAATGCCGGTGATCGCCTCGACCCGTTCGGGGGTAAAGTCGCGCGCGTAATCGCACAAATCCTCGAAGCCGTGGGTCC
>DAOVHN010000273.1 GCA_030671915.1 Pseudomonadota bacterium | reverse complement strand
GGGCTGGCCATCGTGCCGGTGATGATCGCGGCCGGCTGCTTCGGCTTCATCGCCTATCTGGCGGGCAACGCGGTCTTCGCCAACTACCTGCAGATCAACTTCGTGCCCGGCACCGGCGAACTGGCGGTATTCTGCGGTGCGCTGGTCGGCGCCAGCCTGGGATTCCTGTGGTACAACGCGCCGCCGGCCATGGTTTTCATGGGCGACACCGGGTCCTTGTCCGTCGGCGGCGCGCTGGGCGCGATCAGCGTCATCACCAAGCACGAACTGGTGCTGGCCATCATTGGCGGGCTGTTCGTGCTGGAGACCGTATCGGTCATCGTCCAGGTGGTTTCCTTCAAGCTGACCGGCAAACGGGTCTTCGCCATGGCCCCGCTGCATCATCACTTCGAGAAGAAGGGATGGGCCGAGCCCACCATCGTCATCCGGTTCTGGATCATCGCCTCCATCCTGGCGGTGATCGGCCTGGCCACCCTGAAGCTGCGGTGAGGAGGGGCAGAACGCTATGATCGATCTCAGTCTCTTCGCCGGTAAGCCGGTCGCCGTCATGGGCCTTGCCCGTTCCGGCCTGGCGGCGGCGCGCGCGCTTGCCGCGGGCGGGGCGGAGTTGCGCGCCTGGGACGACGGCAAAGCGGGCCGCGAGGCGGCGCGCGAGGCCGGATTGCCGCTGGCGGACCTGGCCGAGAGCGAAAACTGGCGCGGAGTCGAAACGCTGGTGCTGAGCCCCGGCATTCCGCACACCCACCCGGCCCCGCATATTTCGGCGACAACGGCGCGGGAACGCGGCGCGGAGATCATCGGCGACATCGAACTTCTGATTCGCGCCTGCCCCGACGCGCGTTATGTCGCCATCACCGGCACCAACGGCAAATCCACGACCACCGCGCTTTTGGGCCATATCCTGCGCGAGGCCGGATGCAAGTTGGAAGTCGGCGGCAATATCGGCCGCCCGGCCATCGAATTCGAGCCGCTGGGCGATGACGGCTATTATGTGCTGGAACTGTCGTCCTATCAGCTGGAGCTGGTCCCCTCGCTGGCCTGCGACGTGGCGCTGCTCATCAATATCGCCCCGGACCATCTGGACCGGCATGGCGGCATGGAAGGCTATATCGCCGCGAAACGCCGGATCTTCGACGGTCAGCCGCGCGGCGCCACCGCCATCGTCGGTCTGGACGACGACGAATCGCGCCGGGTTTACGAAGATCTGTCGGCCGCCAGCGTGAAAACCGGCGTTCGCGTCATCGGAATTTCCGCCACGCAGCCCATCGCGGGCGGGGTCTATGCACTCGACCGCGTGCTGTACGACGACATGGACGGCGAGGCCACCGAGATCATGGCGCTGGCCGAGGTCGAAACCCTGCCGGGGAACCACAATGCCCAGAACGCGGCCGCCGCATATGCCGCCGCGCGCGCAATTTGCCTTAAATCCCGCACGATTGTTGACGGAATCCGCAGTTTTCCGGGGCTTCCGCACAGGCTCCAGCTAATAGATAAAATCGATGGAATAAGTTATATTAATGACAGCAAGGCAACGAATGCCGAAGCTGCAGCGCGGGCTCTGGCCAGCTACGACAATATCTACTGGATTGCCGGGGGACGCGCGAAGGAGGGTGGATTAACTGCTCTCGATCCTTATTTGTCGCACGTCCGGCGGGCCTTTTTGATAGGGGAGTCCGCGGACCATATGGCGGCGGAGCTGCGGGGCCGGGTCGATACAAAAAAATGCGGCGACCTCAATACCGCGATAAGGGATGCTAGGGACGCTGCCTTGCGCGACGGAATCGCCGGCGCGGTCGTACTTCTTTCGCCTGCTTGCGCTTCCTTCGACCAGTTCAAGGATTTTGAACTGAGGGGGATCGAGTTTCAGAGGCTTGTGGCAGAAATGCCCCGGGGGTCTCTACGTAACTTTAAACGTGGAGAGACTGCCTGATGCCTGCTTTATCCCGAACCGATAATTCCATCGTCGGCCGCTGGTGGTGGACCGTCGACAAATGGACCCTTCTGGCCCTGTTCCTGCTGGCTGTTACCGGCATGATGATGACCATGGCGGCGAGCCCGCCGGTGGCCTATCGACTGGGTCTGGACCCGCAACATTTCGTTGTCCGGCACGCGATGCTGTTGCCGTTCGCGCTTATCGCCATGATCGCGATCTCGACCATGTCGCTGAAGGCGGTGCGCCGCCTGGCGCTGGCGATATTCGTCATTTCGCTCGGCCTGATGGTATTGACCGTCACGACCGGCGAGACGGTCAAGGGCGCCAGCCGCTGGATTTATATCTTCGGCTTCTCGATCCAGCCGTCGGAGTTCCTGAAACCGGCATTCGCGGTGGTGACGGCCTGGCTGCTGGCGCCGCGCCCCGCCAATCAGGAAATTCCCGGCGCCGCGATCTGCACGCTGATCTTCACCCTGATCGTCGGCCTGTTGCTGGCGCAGCCCGATGTCGGGCAGGCCGGGGTGGTCACCGCGGTATGGCTGTCGCAGTGGTTCCTGGCCGGCCTGTCGATCGCCTGGATCGGCGGTTCCGCCGTGATGGGCGGACTGAGCCTGATGGCGGCTTATTTCGTGTTCCCGCATGTGGCGCTGCGCATCGACCGCTTCATGGACCCGAACGCCAACAGTTACCAGATCGAGCGGGCGATGCAGGCCTTCCTGGCCGGCGGCTATACCGGCGAGGGCCCGGGCGAGGGCATCATCAAGGCCAGCATCCCGGACGCCCATTCCGACTTCATTCTGGCGGTCGCCGGCGAGGAATACGGCCTGATCATGACGCTGGCGATCGTCGCCATCTTCGCGTTCATCGTGCTGCGCGGCTTTGCGCGGCTGTTCAAGGAGCACAACGCGTTCGTCACGCTGGCCGGCTTCGGACTGCTGGTGCAGTTCGGCCTGCAGGCGGCGATCAATATGGGCTCCACCCTTAACCTGATCCCGACCAAGGGCATGACGCTTCCGTTCATGTCCTACGGGGGGTCGTCGCTTCTGGCCATGTCGATCGGCATGGGCATGTTGCTGGCGTTGACGAGGAGGCGCGTCGGAGAGGAAGAGTGAATGAGTGACGAGTAGAGCTGATGGACCCATTGTACTTGCAACCGGCGGAACCGGAGGACATGTCTTCCCGGCGCAAGCCCTTGCGCGCGTACTCATGGGGCGGGGCTATCGGCTCGTTCTTGTCACCGATCGCCGCGGCAGCGCCTATAGCGGGCTGCTGGGCGACCTCGAAACCCACCACATCCGGGCCGCCGGCATCAGCGGCCGCGGGCTGACCGCCCGCATCTCGGCAGTCTTCCAGCTGGGCCTGGGCTGGCTGCAGGCAAGGCGCCTGCTGAAACAGCTCAGGCCCCGCGCCGTTGTAGGGTTCGGCGGCTATCCTTCGGTACCCACCGTCGTCGCCGCATCCCAGCTTAAATGTAAGACGATCATCCACGAACAGAATGCGGTGCTGGGCCGGGCCAACCGCGTGCTGGCGCCCTATGCGGCGTGCATTGCCACCGGCTTCGAAAAGGCCGCCATGCCGCACGAACGCGATCAGGCTCGCGCCGTGCATACCGGCAATCCGGTCCGCCCCGAGGTAATCGAGGCCGCCACACCCTATCGCGCGCCGGATAACGCAGGACCCATCGAAATTCTGGTAACCGGCGGCAGCCAGGGCGCCGCTGTCTTCAGCGAAGTCATCCCGCCGGCGCTGGCGGCCCTTCCCGACGCCCTTCGCGGGCGCCTGCGCGTTGCCCAGCAGTGCCGCGAAGATGGGCTGGCCCAGGTGCACGCGGTTTACGAGGAATCTGGTATCCAGGCGGAACTGGCTACCTTTTTCAGCGATATTCCGGCGCGCCTGGCGCGGGCGCATCTTGTGATAGGGCGGTCCGGCGCATCGACGGTCGCGGAACTGGCTGCGACCGGCCGGCCGGCCATCATGATCCCCTTCCCGCACGCCATCGACAATCATCAGCGCGAGAACGCGGCGCGGCTGTGCGACGCCGGCGGCGGCTGGCTGATCCCACAGGAAGACGCGACGTCCGATTCCCTGTCGGGGCTGATCCGCTTGCTGCTGGGATCGCCCGACAAGCTGCAGCGCGCGGCGGAATGCGCGCGGCGCTTCGGGGTTACGGATGCCGCCGAACGCCTGGCGGACCTGGTCTGCGAATTGATCGGCGACAAAGCACTTGTGGAATCCGAGCAGCCGAAGGAGGCCACGGCATGAGGGAAATGCCGCTAACCATCGGCACCATTCATTTCATCGGGATCGGCGGCATAGGCATGTCGGGCATCGCCGAGATTTTGCACAATCTGGGCTACTCGGTGCAAGGCAGCGACCTGTCGGACAACGCCAACGTCAAGCGCCTGCGCGGCATGAGCATCGCCATCGAAATCGGCCATCGCGAGGAAAACATCGGCGACGCACAGGTCGTGGTGATCTCGTCGGCCGTGAGCCCGGACAATCCGGAGGTGGTCGCGGCCCGGGCAAAACAGATTCCCGTGGTACGCTGCGCCGAGATGCTGGCCGAACTGATGCGCCTGAAATGGGC
>DAOVHN010000287.1 GCA_030671915.1 Pseudomonadota bacterium | reverse complement strand
AGCCAGATCAGCCCGAAACTGAACAGTTGCGCCACCGTGACCGACTCGTCGAATACCAGCACGCCGACCAGAAACTGCAATGTAGGATTTATATAGAAAAAGATCGCGAGGGTGGAAAGCGGCAAGCGCCGAGCGCCCATCACATAAAGCATGAAAGGCACCGCCGTCATGATCCCGCCGGCGACCAGCAACAGGTCGGTACCTGTTCCGACGGCGCGAAAGACCCCAAGCCCCTGCGTCTCCAGCCAGATGGCGTAGACCAGCGCCGGCGGCGCCAGCATGGCGATCTCGATGAAATAGCCGGTCAGTGTGCCGACATCCACATGCTTCCTGAGTGCGCCATAGAAGGCGAAGCTGCCGCCGACGGCAAGACCCACCCAGGGTACGGCGCCCAGCATGAATATCTTGTTCGCCACCCCCGCCGCCGCGAGGCTAATCGCGATCCACTGCCAGCGGCGCAGCCGCTCGGCGAACAGCACCAGGCCGAACAAAGTGGTCAACAGCGGCGTCAGGAAATAACCCAGGCTGGCTTCGACCACCTGGCCATTATTGACCGCCCATACATAAACTCCCGAATTGACCGTGACCATCGCCGCGGTAACCGCCAGAACGAACAGCACCCGGGGCCGTTTGAGCGCGTCGCGGACCTTGTCCCAACTACCCGCCAGGGCAACGCCCAAAACGGTAAGGGGCAAGGCCCAGATATAGCGATGCGCCAATATGTCCAGCACGTCGACATGGGCCAGCAACTTCCAGAATAGGGGCGAAAGCCCCCAGACGATATAGGTGGTTATTGCGGCCGCAAGGCCGAGGGCCGCGTCGCCGCCCTTCCCGTCGCTCACGGCAGGCGCAGCAGGACCGGCAAGATTTCCATGTTCTGCAGCCAGCCGATGAAGGCGAACATCGGCAAGGACAGGAAAAACGCCGAGGCGTCGCGCGCCGCCAGATAGACATTGCGCGGGTAGCCCATCGGCTCGTCGGCCTCCCGCCACAGCGTACGGTCCGGAATCCAGCGTGGCACGCGGGCGACGTAATCCCGGAAGACATCCCCATGGCGCGCCGTGAGGTGCTCTTCCTCCCGGGCCACGATCATGCGGTAATAGACGGCGTAAACTGTCCCGATCACCAGGGCCGGCGTCGCCATGCCGGTGCAGAAACCAATGCCGACCGCGCCGACGAAGCTGAAGACGTAAAGCGGATTGCGGGTCACCGAATAGGGGCCAAGGTCAACGATGATGCGGGCCTTGTGTCCACCGATATAGGCCGCCGACCAGGTCCGGCCCAGCACGCAGATGATGATCAGGAAATAGCCGGCCCAGCGCAGCGCCTGGGGCAACAGCCCGTCGGTTCCCCACGGCGATTGGGTAACCATCAGCGTTGCGGCGAAGAGGATCGCGACAAAGCGCGTTTCCTTGATCCGCGTCTTGTGCATCGCCGGCAGTTCCGTTGCCGGCTGCGATCCGCCCGTCCCAGCGGTCGATGAACTGGCGGCGGGTTTTTTCGAACTGGCCGGCCTGGGGCGAGACGCCTGCTGGCTCCTGGGTTTTCTGGGTCTGCTGCTCATATTGATATTCCGGTTCCGCGCGGCTGCAAGGCGAGCGGGAAACTAGTACCCGCAAGGCGCCGGCGCAAGGTCAATCACCGTCCATCGCCTCGCGCATCAGGCGCGCCAGTTCTGCATTCTCGCCGCCGCCGGGTTTTTCGAATTCCGCGATTACGCGGCGGCGGTCCCCGTCGGGGCGGTTCTGGCTCAGTTTGAATTTGCCCTCGATTCGTTCGATCGGCATCTCGAAAGCGACGATGCCGCGGCTCATGCGGTCCGTGAAATCGGCTTCCTGCCCTTCAAGCGACCAGGCGTCGCCTTCATATTCCACGACCAACCTGTCCAGCAGTTCGCGGACCTGACCCACATCCTCGATCACGCGCGGCGCGCCATAGACATGCACGGCGGCATAGTTCCATGTCGGCACGGCCTGTTCGGACTCGTACCAGCGCGGCGAGACATAGGCGTGCGGCCCGGAGAAGACTGCAAGCATTTCGGTCTGTCCGTCGATCGATTTCCAGTGCGGATTGACACGCGCGAAATGCGACAACAGCCTGTCGCCGTCCAGCAGAAAGGGCAGGTGGGTAGCGAAGGGAGATCCTTCCAGTTCGCCAACCAGCAGCCCGAAAAGATTGGCGCGAATGACGGCGTCCAGCGCCCCGCGGTCTTCAACGGCGAAATGTTTCGGGACATACATCTGCGCCGCCTCCCTGCGGTCGGCGCCACAATAGCCTAACCCGGACTACCCGCCAAGATGGCGGGCAGTCCGGGTTAGCCCTGCCGGTATACCATCAGCTTCTTGATCTCGCCGATCGCCTGGGCCGGGTTCAACCCCTTGGGACAGGTTTTCGTGCAGTTCAAGATGGTGTGGCAGCGATAGAGCCGAAAGGGATCCTCAAGCTGGTCCAGCCGCTCGCCCACCCGCTCGTCGCGTGTATCCACGATCCAGCGATAGGCCTGCAGCAGAACGGCCGGGCCCAGATAACGGTCGCCGTTCCACCAGTAGCTGGGGCACGACGTGGTGCAGGAAAAACACAGGACGCACTCGTAAAGCCCGTCCAGCTTTTTGCGGTCTGTCGGCGACTGCAGGCGCTCGCGCTCGGGCGCGGGCGAATCGGCCTTCAGCCAGGGCTCGATCGAGGTCAGTTGCGCATAGGCCGTACTCAGGTCGGGCACCAGATCCTTCACCACATCCATATGCGGCAGCGGATAGATTTTCACGTCGCCCTTCACCTCGTCGTTAAATTTGGTGCAGGCCAGCGTGTTGGTGCCATCGATATTCATGGCGCATGAGCCGCAGACCCCCTCGCGGCAGGACCGCCGGAAGGTCAGCGTGGGGTCGATCTCGTCCTTGATCTTGATCAGCGCGTCCAGAACCATCGGGCCAACGCTGTCGATATCGATCTCATAAGAATCCATGCGCGGGTTCTCGTCGTCGTCGGGCGACCAGCGATAGATACGGTAAGTGCGAACGCGCTTCGCGCCTTCGGGCGCGGGCCACGTCTTGCCCTTCTTTACGACGGAATTCTTTGGCAGATTGAACTCGACCATTCGCTTATGCTTCCCGCACCGTCAATAAACCCGCGCCTTGGGCGGGAAGGCCTGAACGTCGTTGGTCAGGGTGTTCATATGCACTGGGCGATAATCGATCCTGACCTTGCCGTCATCCGCGCACCAGGCGATTGTGTGTTTCATCCAGTCCTCGTCGTCGCGGTCCGGGAAATCCTCGCGGGCGTGGGCGCCACGCGATTCCTTTCTGTTGTGCGCCGATTCCATGGTCACCTTGGCCTGGAACAGCAAATTGTCGAGCTCCAGCGTCTCGACGAGATCCGAGTTCCAGATCATCGAACGGTCGGTCACCTTGAGATCCTGCCGCCGGGACCAGACTTGCTCCATCGCCTCGACGCCCTCGGCCAGCACCTCGCCGGTGCGGAAGACGGCGCAGTTGTTCTGCATGGTGCGCTGCATTTCGTCGCGCAACTCGGCGGTGAGGGTTCCACCGGCAGCATTGCGCAGCCGGTCCAGCCGGTCCAGCGCGCGGCCCGCGGAATCCTGGGGCAGCGGCCGTGGCGATTCGTCCGGATCGATGATCTCGGCGCAGCGGTTGCCCGCGGCGCGGCCGAACACGACGAGGTCGAGAAGCGAGTTGGAGCCCAGCCGGTTGGCGCCATGCACCGAAACGCAGGCTGCCTCGCCGATCGCCATCAGGCCGGGCACGACTGCGTCGGGCTCGCCGTCCTTCAGCGTCACCACCTCGCCGTGATAATTGGTCGGGATGCCACCCATATTGTAATGGCATGTCGGAATGACCGGGATCGGTTCGCGGGTCACATCGACGCCGGCGAAGATGCGCGCGGTTTCCAAAATTCCCGGCAGGCGTTCGTTGATGATGTTCGGGTCCAGATGTTCCAGATGCAGGTAGATATGGTCCTTGGACGGGCCCACGCCCCGGCCTTCGCGGATCTCGATGGTCATGGAGCGGCTGACCACGTCACGGCTGGCCAGATCCTTGGCCGACGGCGCATACCGTTCCATGAAGCGTTCGCCTTGCGCATTGGTGACATACCCGCCTTCGCCGCGCACGCCTTCGGTGATCAGGCAGCCGGCCCCGTAAATGCCGGTGGGATGGAACTGTACGAACTCCATGTCCTGCATTGGCAGACCGGCGCGCAGGGCCATGCCGCCGCCGTCGCCGGTGCAGGTATGGGCCGAAGTGCAGGAGAAATAGGCGCGCCCGTAACCGCCGGTCGCCATCACCGTCGTCTTGCCGTGGAAACGGTGAATCGAACCGT